>JBEIFG010000150.1:0-4045 GCA_040382555.1 Chlamydiales bacterium
AGGCATAAAGATCATTTTAATCGCCTCGACACTGCACCTACCACTTAAATAGTCTTCAGGAATCGTCTCCTTACCGATAGAGCCCTCAAAGGTAATAGAGTTTAGTGGTTTCAAAAGAGAAGTTCCCTCTTTTTTTTTCCCTAAAAATAGGTAGTGAATTCCTAACAGAAGTTTGAAAAAGGGATCGTTAGGTACAAACTCAATAGCAGTCTCATATAGCTGTACTGCAGTGGCAAAGTCTTGACGACCACTCATCACGGAGGCTTGGTTAAAAAATGCTAATCCAACGACTTCTTTCATGGTACGCTTCTGAAGGTACTGCGTATTTATCCCCAGATACGTTTCCGTGGGCATGTGAATCCCGCGGGCTGTTGTTTCTATGTTTAAGATTTTATGGCCATCATTAAGACGTAAATAAATATGACCCGGAGGAGTAATGATTTCCAGTTCTAGCCCAAGTCTTTGCGCGATACATAAATATAAAATAGATACTCCAAGGCAAACACCCAGCCGGCTGTCAATCACTGAGGGTAAAAAGGTGTAAAGATCCACATCTTTTGCATAGATAGAATGAGGAGGAAATCTAAATCTCATCTGTCTAAAAATAAATTCATTGATCTGTTCAATCATCTCATCCGCTGTAGGATTTTTTGGCAATTTAGCAGAAATTTGTAGAGCCATTAAATCTAAACTAGCTTCATATTGACGGATTTTTTTTTCTTTATCAGCCTCTTTATCAAATTGATAAATCAGCAAAGCTCTACCCAGATCGATTTCATCTTCAGATAATTTAAGCACCTCTTCTTTAGACCAAGATTTGATTCCCTCAAGGGTTCGGTTATGAAGTCTTTTCGCTGCTTTTTCTAATATCGCTAGCTGCTCTTCACTCATATTCACGGGAAGCTCACCAGACTGTTTGTTCACAAGCCCGATTAAAGAATAAACATCCAGTGTGGGAAGATGGAGTTGACCCGAAAGAGGCTCATCTTCTCCGCACAAAAGAAACCAAGCTGTTTTTAATGCCGCTTTTCCTTCTTCAGTATCTGGGTAAAGTTCATAAAAAGCTAAATGTTGCAGAATGGAATTCGGTTCTAAAGATCGATACACAGATTGCTCATGAGACGGGGGAGTAATCAGCTTTTTTTTTTCTTTTCTACCCGCTATGGAGTAAGGAGTGTATAAAGAGCTAAAAAAAACACTGAGGATCAGTAACTTTTTCATCAATACTTCAAGATCTCTGTCATGAGTTTGAGCATACCTGAGTCAAGATTTTCTTGTATAGGGATTATCACAGGGTTCCCGCTGAAGGGAACCCTATTAAAGCTACACTTCGTCTGGTGGAGTTGAGAAAGTAAATTTATCTTGTAGATCTATTGCCAAAGCAGTAGCGTGATCCATTAATTGTGGACATTGACGGTTAAATTCATAAGCTATTCTTTTTAATGCATCATTGACAGTGACTCCGAGTACACCAGCTCCAATCCAGGCAACCGGGCCTACTAAAAAAGAAATAAAATTAGCAATAGGCATCCAGAGGGGGCTAATGAGTATACTTGCTAAAATAAAGGCGGCTAAAGGTACTATCTTTTTTAAAGTGGTTTTCATAGCATCGAAACGTGGATTATCTCTTCTTCGTACACTATTAGAGTGAGCTTGCATCTCACGCAGAGTTTCATGGGATACAGGAAATTGTATAGTTGTATTAATAAAAGGCATCGTAAATGAAGTACTATAAGACATAAATTGCTCCTTTGAAAAAAATTGCAAGCAAATTATAAATAGATAGGATTATTAAAGTAAACATAATTCATTATCTAATAATGTCTTTTATTAATTCTTTTATTTTTAGATTATACTTTAATTCTTCAATCGAAGGTTTTATTTTAAATGACCAATTAGTAAGAAGTATTGTCCCGGGTACGTTTATCCGCTCTTGATCGATATCTTCCCAGCTTAAGTCTGGGCATAGTGATAAAAATTCTTGTAAAAGGCTGATGTGAAATAAACTGGTCGTATGAAGAGAATCTTTTAAAAGTATATTTCTTTTTTCAAAGTCTAATATAGGCGAGTATGACCAATTTTTTTCTTGGCAAAGGTAGGCTACCTCATCCGGAAAGTCTCTCCACCACTGCGCAAGTGTTGGGGAATCATGGGTAGATAGACAAGTCATGCTTACTGATGGGTAGGCATTAATGGGTATGTAATCAAGACTGTCATCCCAAAATCTTTCCCAACGCATAACTTTAGTACTACAGATACCAAGCTTTTCAAGCACAGGACGCACTACCTTTGGGACAGTACCTAAGTCTTCTGCTATAGGTAACATATCTGAAAAAGAGCAAAGGGTGGTGAGTAAAAAATTCCCTTGCTCCTCCCAAAGGGATTCATCTTGGGGAACAAATATGCCATCTTTTGGGTCACCGTCTTTTAAAACAGCCCAGATGCGAAAGAAGCCAATGACGTGATCTAAGCGATACAAATCATAAAAATTCGCAGCATAGCTAAGTCTTTGCTTCCAAAAAGCAAAGTGGTAGTGTTTCATGACATGCCAGTTATAAAGCGGAAATCCCCAATACTGCCCGTCAGGATTATAAAAATCAGGGGGGGCGCCTGCTCTGTAGTCGAGTATAAATAAATCTGGTGTTTCCCAAACCTCGACGCTGTCTGGGCTAATCAGTATGGGAATATCTCCCTTAATCCATATTTTTTTTCGAGCAGCTTCCCTTTTTACCGAGCAAAGCTGCTCAAAACAAAGAAATTGCACAACACTAAAAAATTGGACTTCTCGCTGATGAGCAGAAACTAGTGTATGAATTTGTTTTTTAGATAAATTTTTGAATTCTTTAGGCCAGGAAAAATGATCCCTCTGATCAAAGGTTTCTTTAAGATGCTTATATAGGCTGTAGGAAGACAGCCATGCATTTTGCGATTGAAACGCTTTAAAATCATGAGAGTGTATTATAGATGGGCCGAATCCTTGATAATATTTCCTCAAAAATGACATTTTTTTCTTATAAATGAGAGCATAAGGGACTTGCTGCAGCTGATTTAATTCATTTAAATTAGAAATTTCTTCACAAAGAGTTTCATCTTCAAGAACGTTTGGCAAAAGGGATAAAGACAGATAAATAGGATTAAGTGCACAGGAAGATATAGCGTTATAAGGGCTAGGATCCATTGCAGTGTCATTGATGGGGAGCAGTTGGATTACATCAAAACCCACCTCTTTACACCATTGAATTAAGGGAACTAGATCACCAAATTCACCAATACCGCAGCTGTTCTTGGAGTGAATGGAAGCAAGAGATATAGCTATTCCATGATGAGTACTTATTCCAATTTTTTTCCAAGCTTTTTGTGTAGCACAAGAAAGCAAGTGCTCTTCAAGGTTCATTATTTTTTCACTCCAAATATAGAGGAATGCATAGAGCTTGATGGAGGTAGCGCAATAGAATTTAGATTACCAGATTCAATAGCTCTCTTCCATTCAAAGGCATAATCTAAAAAAGCGTGCATTAAGCTATTAAGTTTATGGACATCAAGATAAACAAAGGAGAGATAATCAAAAAGGGCTAATTGATTGCCTTTTTCTGAAAAAGCAATGGTGGCTATTCTAGGGAAGGAGTCATTAATTTTTAATGCTTCTTTGAATACATTTTCTCTGAATTTACCCGGAGGTACTTCACAGACTAAGCTCGCTAGAAGTAGTAAATCTTTCGATTCATCATATTCCAGATGCAGATGTATTTTTCCATCAATGTGTAATTTGCAAACCCTTCCCCTTTCAGCATGTAAATCAATGCCAAGAACCTCACCAAGATGGTATATTAAATCCTCAAATTTATTCATAAAATGACTAATCCTCTTCCTCGTCTTCCTCTTCTTCTAGCTTCTCTTCGATTTCTTCTAAAGCCTCTATGAGGGTAGCTAAGACCTCTTGTCGGTGCTGATCGTTTCTAAATAGCCGAGGCGCTACCTGGCGAACAGCATCTCTCATCTGGGAGTAAATAATGAGTTCAGCAAGTAGTTCATCAGATAAGCCCAT
>JBEIFG010000151.1:0-4032 GCA_040382555.1 Chlamydiales bacterium
GTTAGGCTCCTTTCTCTCGATTGATACTTAAATAGTGATTTTAAAAGAAAAAAAACAGAATCTGATAATAATAAGAAATACAAGTAATGGAAAGAAAAAAATATGAAAAATTGGTTTCCTAAAAATTTAAATAGCGCAGGTCGGGTTGCTAGATCAATAATTGCAATTTTATTTATGATCTTATTTTTTTGGAAAAAAAATTATATCTATTTAATTATTTCTTTATTTATTTTTTTTGAAGTTTACATGAGCTGGTGTATAGTTTTTCATCTTTTAGGAATTAATCAATGTAAAATTAAAAAAAGAAAATAGTATCTATAGAAAAATAAGGAGCTTATAAAAAAAATATCTATGTTTATGTGGTTATTATGAAAGATCTCATGGAGGGAAAGGAGTTTCTTATAGTTCACAGTAGCGTTCTTATTAGCTGTTTAAAAAAATATAGCTGGTGTAGGTGATTAAATGCGTAAAGAAAAAGAGGATGAAATCAAAAAAAAGATGCAAAGCCTCCATATCGATGAAAATGATCTACTGGAAAAATTTATTTTAGGTTCAGGTAGAGGGGGACAGAATTTACACAAGACATCCTCCTGTGTTTATCTAAAGCACATACCTACAGGTATTGAAATAAAGTGTCAAAAAGAACGATCAAGGGATCTAAATCGATGGATCGCTAGAAGAATGCTATGTGAAAAATATGAAGAAAAGATTCTTCTGTTACAGTCTGAAAAACAAAAGCAGGTAGAAAAAATAAGACGACAAAAGCGAACCAAGTCCAGAAAACAGAAACAAAAAATGATAGAAGAAAAGCGATTGAGAAGTGAAAAAAAGGGGCTAAGAGCCCCATGTAAAGAACACTTAAGTTAAGGCGCTAAATTAAGCCTTTAGCGCCCTATTAGAAATTAATCCATTTTAATAGAATAGAAACGAGTCATAGCACCTTGTTTTACTAATATAAGCACCCTGTTTTTGTTACCCACTTCAGCCATTACTTCATTGAATTCCGCGACGGTGGTTACTTTTTTATGATTGATAGCTAATATGATAAAGCCTGGACGAATTCCAGCCATTGATGCCGCTGATCCTGGTTTTACTTTGGTAATAAAAACACCTACTTCTTCTTTGGGATACCCAAGTTGCTGAGCAACGTCAGGATTGAGTTGGTCTACTTCTATTCCTAATTTTTGAGAAATTCCACCAGTAGTAGCTAAAGAATCTGAAGCACTTCCTAGCGTTACTGGTACCATAACCATCTTACCTTTTCTATTGATTGTTAATTTTACCACACTGCCGGGCTTCATCATGGATATTTCATTTCTAAATCCGCCTATAGACTTAATAGTATTACCGTTATATTCAAGGATGATATCGCCTTGCTTGACACCGGCTTTGTCTGCCGGGGAGTCTTTACTAACATCTGAAACAAGTACTCCTTCTGCCTTTGGGAGATTGAACGCATCAGCAATATCTTTGTCTACAGGTTGCAGCGAAACGCCAAGAAAACCTCTTGTTACTACACCGTTATTGATGATTTGATTCATAATATTTTTTGCCATATTGCTTGGAATGGCAAAACCGATTCCCATATATCCACCAGAGCGGGAAACTATCGCTGTATTTATACCTATAACTTCACTATCTAAGTTAAGAAGAGGCCCCCCGGAATTGCCTGGATTTATGGCTGCATCGGTTTGAATAAAATCCTCCAAATCAGTAATGCGAAGATTTTGTCTTCCCTTTGCGCTAATCACCCCCACTGTAAGACTTGCTTCAAGTTGAAAAGGGCTTCCTATAGCTACAACCCATTCCCCTATTTCCATCTCATCAGAGTCACCAAGATTGACAAAAGGTAAATTTTTTCCGTCGATTTTTACCACAGCAATATCTGTATGAGGATCTGAACCAACTAAAGAGGCATCCAGTTCTCTACCATCATTAAGTACCACAGTAATTTTATCAGCTCCTTTGATTACATGAGCGTTTGTCATGATATATCCATCGGGACTTACAATAAATCCTGACCCCTGACTCATCTGTTGTTTCGGCTGGGGCTGTTGAGGTTGAATGCCAAAAAATCTTTGAAAAAGATCATCACCAAAAGGATCAGACCCATAGCCGAATGGGCTTGCATTATTATCTTCAGCCGTGGATTGGACTTTAATAAATACCACAGCAGGCATAGATTTTTTTGCTACATCTGTAAAAAATTTAGAAATTTGCTTAGGTGAGCAAACACATTCTGTATTCGGTGAAGATTCCTTTGACGCAGTGGCTGCTCCTACTGGGCCTGCAATGAAAGAGGCTAACGTAAAAAGAGAAAAAAAGAATTTCGAGTACATATAATCTCCCATCATAGTTCAATAAAATTTTTATACTATACCGTTTGTTAGATTAGCTCAATGTTCTTAAAATATCATATGCTAAGTATGGTAAGTTCCTTTTTTCGAGATTTGAGCTTAGCGTTTTCTTTTTGAATTAATTCTTGATTTCCAAAACAAACAATTACTCCATTTTCTTTTTGTTGTTTTAAATGCTTGTCAACTGCTTTTGCTACATCGGAAGTATCCAAGGAGAGTAATTTTTCGCGAAATTTTTGACGCATCTGCAGGGTTTTTCCCTCTTTGAGCCAATTATAAGCAGTAATTCCTCGTTTGCCGGGTGGGGTGGGGCTATCAATGTGCTGTATAATCCCTATTTTCGCTTCCTCTAAATCCCGGCAAGAAAATTGTTCAAGAGAAATTAAGTCGATTGCATCATCAAAAGCATCGAGCGTGCTTAGGATATGAGGATCTCTGTAGGAATGAAAATAAAAGGTAGCAGAATTGCTATTATAATTTGCTCCAGCTCCATAAGCTCCTCCTTTTTCTCGAATCGAAGAAAGGAGCACCTTATTTTCAAATAGCTGCGAAGCAACAGTTAAGGCTGCTGAGTCAACATGTAAATAGGGTATGGAAGAAAAGGCCTTTACTGAGTACGCAATCGGAGCAGCTATAAATCTACCCTGAGAGGGAGTCTTTGGTAAAAGATAGTCTGTGACCCAAGGAACAAATGGAGCAGAAGGTAGATCTGTAAATAGTCCGTAAAAATTTTGTAGATATATCTGAGTGAATATATCCATATCGCACGATAAAACTAAATTAGGATTATGAAATGTAAATATTTTATCTTTAAGAGCTATTAATTTTTCTATTAAAGGAGAAATATTTTCTGATAGATTTTTACAAATGTCTTGGATGGTGTGGTAATACTTAAGACCTTGTAAAGAGTTGGTAATAAAGCTACTGGCATGGAAGCTACTTAGGGCTTCTTGGATAGCATATTTTAAAGCACTTCTTGGCAATCTACTGTGAAGAGAAGACTGTATCTGCTTTAAAAGCTCTTCTATTCTTTTTTTATCATTGAGAATGGGGCTAGCTATAATCTGTTTCATGGCTTGAAAAAGTTTATCTGCATTTTTTCCTAGGGATTTACCCTTAACTCTTAAGGTGGGCCTCAAGGTACTGATATCATCTACTTGTGGATTTAATGAATAAGATAGAGATACTCCACCCGTATGTGCTTGTAGATATTCTAGGTTTTGTAGGTAATTTCTATCCCCAGCACCTAGATGAGGTATAAGATTTAATAGTAAATGTAGATAGGGCAGCTCGCTTTCTTCTAACAAGGGAATATCAAAGTAAAGGTCAGCATAGAGTACGTGGTTGGTAAAGCATTCGTGATAAAATATTTCAAAATGAGGGTATTTATCGATAGAAAGATCAATTTGTTTTGCTAAACGAGGGACATCCGTTAAATTTACGGTGGGTAAACAGTCTATATTTTGATGCTCAATATTTTGTTGATATTCTTCAAGAGCTTGTGTTTGGCGTAGAATGAATAGTTTTTGCTCTTGAGTTAGAGACAGTTGAAGATGTTCTAGAGTTGCTTTGTACGATTAACCGTGGTTTTTTTCGCAGTGTTTATATAGTGTATTGACAAGAGATAAAAAATAGGTAATTTTGAGTAAATAATTTTGTGTCGAGTTAGTTTAAA
>JBEIFG010000152.1:0-3961 GCA_040382555.1 Chlamydiales bacterium
CATCAACTCGTAAAAGTGTAGAGCTGCCAGCGGAGGTAACCAATCTTATTTCTGCATTAAAAATTCTTCGAAAGCTCCCCTTGAGAAAAAAATATGAAGGTCTTTGGGAGATCCCTTATGCTAATCATGTAGCAAAAAGAATTATTGAGCTTCGAGATGAAGTTGAAAAAATGCACGAAGAAAAGCGCTTAATTGAAGCAGAAATCCATCGCGTAGCGCCTTTTGGGGAATTTTCAATGGAAGATATCGATTACATTCAGAAAGAAGGTCATAGAAAAATCCAATTTTTTTGCATGAAATCGGCTAAATATGCTCAGACCCCTCTTTCGGATGATTTTATTCATATTGCTACAGAGTACGACCTAGATTATTTCGTCGGTATTAGCTCGAAAATTGAACAAGTACCTGGTTTAATTGAAATGAGGATTGATAGATCTGAAGGAGAGCTTAAAAATCATCTTCAATTTGTTAAAGAAGCTACCCACGATCTAGAGGTTGAGTTAAAAAGCTATGCAGGACATATAGATTTTCTACAGGAATCCCTACTTGAGCAGCTAAATGAGTATAACCTTGTTAATGCCAAAAAGGAAGTATCTTTTCCAATTCCCAACCGTGCCCTTTTCTCAGTGGAGGCATGGGTCCCCGCCTCTAAGGAAGCCCTGATATATACTTTGATTGAGGGTTTATCAGTTCATGTGGAAAGAGTTATCATCGAAGATCACGATAGAATGCCTACTCATTTAGAGAATTCTGGCCTTAATATGCTTGGCGAGGATTTGGTGAAGATATACGATATTCCTGCTACCACGGATAAAGACCCCTCGGGCTGGATATTCTGGTCCTTTGCTTTATTTTTTGGCATGATCGTTGCTGATGGAGGTTATGGGTTGTTGTACCTTGCGCTTGCAATGTACCTACATTATAAGTTTCCTTCGTTAAAAGGGCAGTCAAAGCGAATGCTTAAGCTCCTTACCATTCTTTCTTGTTTTGTGGTAACTTGGGGTCTTTTGACATCTTCCTTTTTTGGGCTAAGGATTCATAGAAAAAGCTTTTTAGGAGAAATTTCTCCTCTGCAGTACATGGTGGAGAAAAAAGCTCAATATCACTTAAGTAAGAAAGACGATGTATATCAATTCTGGGTAAATGAATTTCCTGCACTAAAAAACGTCTCAAATGGAGATGATTTTTTAGAGACAGTGGAGCTTACTAAGGGTAAGGTGAAGACATATCCAGCAAGTGAAACCTTTAGTGATAACATCTTGCTTGAGATTTCTTTACTAGTGGGTGTTTTGCACTTGAGTTTTTCTCTACTTCGCTACGTAAGGCGAAATTTTGCTGGACTAGGTTGGGTAGCTTTTATGATGGGCGGTTACCTTTTCTTTCCCATAAAGTTGAATGCAACATCTATCTTGGAATTCATGGGTTGGATAGATAGAGAAACAGCAAAAGCAATGGGTATTCAGTTGATCTATTCTGGTATAGGTGTAGCTGTTTTTTTAGCCTTGATCCAAAGAAAACTCAAGGGATTAGCAGAAATCTTAAATGTGGTTCAGGTCTTTGCGGATGTTCTTTCATACCTACGTCTTTATGCTTTAGCTCTTGCAGGTATGATTATGGCAACGACTTTTAATGATATGGGAGTCGCGATAGGTCTTTTAGGAGGTTTTGTGGTAGTTATCCTAGGACATGGTGTGAATATCCTGTTAGGAATTATGGCTGGTGTAATACATGGCCTTCGTCTTAACTTTATCGAATGGTATCACTATTCTTTCGATGGCGGAGGTAGGTTGTTTAAGCCTTTAAAACTTTTTAAATCAGATGAAGAATAAAGGAGATGAATTATGGATTATAGCATGGTAGGACCGGCTTTAGTTTTAGGACTTGGTTGTATAGGTAGTTCTATCGGTTGTGGAATTGGTGGAATGGCATCCCACGCTGTCATGAGTAGAGTTGAAGAAAACCACGGCAAATTTATTGGTATGTCTGCTGTTGCCTCTTCCCAGTCTATTTACGGATTTGTATTGATGATCCTTATGAAGTCGAGTATTGAAAGTGGTTCCTTATCCCCAATGGGTGGTATCGGTATTGGACTATCTGTTGGCTTAGCTTTGCTTTTTTCATCTATGTATCAAGGTATGTGTGCGGCTTCTGGCATTCAAGCATCCGCTAAACAGCCAGCTATTATTGGAAAATGCTTTGCAGCGCTTGGGATAGTAGAATCTTTTTCTTTATTTGCTTTTGTGTTCGCTTTACTTTTGATCTAAATATCATCACAGAGCTGGCTAGCTTAGCCAGTTCTTTTTCTTATGCAGAAACGGCCTTTTTAACAAATCTTGTTTTTTCTTCAATAGTTAGTTTCCCCCTAAACAGATTTATTATATCGATTACATACCAAACACCTAGCCCACCTGCTGTGAGCATCATTAGTATACCAGTACAATATTTTTTCAAAAAAAATCGATGAGCCCCTAAGTGACCAAATAATAAGCAAATCCATATAAGTGAAATCGAATTTTTATTTTTCATATTTTCATTTCCTTTTAAAATTGCAGTTCAAGTGTAAAGGTTTTTTAGTACACTCTAGGCCGAGAAATCGGGTAACCTTAACTTTATAAGATACAGAAATAGCCCGGTTATTTGCTGCTTTCTTTTTGATTGTACAATTTTTGATTTTTCCTGAAAGGAATAAGATGTACTTTAGTCAAAATTCAACCATTTTACACAAAATATTTATCAAGCCATCTTTAAAAATGTATACACAGAAATTTTCTTATCCTCTTCTATATTGTGCAGAAGAAAAAAATGTAATACTTCTTATACATTATCCGAGAGAAAGTGTATGAGATGCAACCACAGAGAGTCGGTTTTTTGTGTGCGTTAGATACATTGAAGAGGGATTGATTTTTATAAAAAAATATTTTTTAAGATGAGGCTTTACTATGAAAATACTCGTGGGATCTAAAAATCTTGTTAAGATTCAAGCAGTTATGGAGGTATTTCACGGGGAAGATGATTTTGTTGGAGGAGAAGATGTGCCCTCGGGAGTGCGGGCGCAGCCTTTATCTCAGGCGGAGACAAGGCTCGGAGCTATTCAAAGAGCCAAAGCAGTATTCAACCAATATCAGCCAGACCTTGCAATAGGCCTCGAGGGAGGGGTATTTTTTGATCATGATCAGCTCTATCTTTGCAATTGGGGTGCTTTGATTGATCCCTCCGGGCAAATTTTCGAGGTTGCAGGAATGGTGCTAAAGTTACCCATGGAAATTAAAAAGCCGCTTTGGTCTGGTTTAGAATTAAATGAGGTCATGTTTAAATTATTTGGAGCTAACGAGCTAAGATGCAAGGAGGGAGCTATAGGATATTTTACTCGGGGTAGCTTAAACCGAAAAGAAGTGTTTTCATCTATGGTAAGGGGACTTCGCGGTCAGTATCTTTACCAACAGCATTTGTTGTAGATGGTTGATTTCTTAGAAAATTTTTATTTAAAAGATTCAATAGTTGTTTTTATATGAAAATTTTAGTAAACTGGGAGGGTTTAAGTATAAATCAAATCCATGGCATTAACTAATGAATTCTGAAAAAAAATTTGGCTTTCTAAGGTCTCTTCTCTGGCCTGTGCATAGATCTGAATTAAAAAAAGTGTTATCTATGCTTGTTTTGCTCTTCTTATTGTGTATTTCCTATAGTGTCTTAAGAAATTTAAAAGACACGATTGTGTTGACGGCAAAACATTCAGGAGCTGAGGTGATCCCCTTCTTAAAAGTTTGGGGTATGCTTCCCGGGGCCCTTGCAGCAACTTGGATTTATACAAGGCTTTTTCGATATTTCACAAGGGAAACGGTTTTTTATATTATTATTTCTTCATTCATTACCTATTTTGTGTTATTTGCCTTTGTCATTCATCCCAATTGCGATAGACTTCATCTGGATACCTTTGGAAACTGGCTAACTGATCATTTGC
>JBEIFG010000153.1:0-3928 GCA_040382555.1 Chlamydiales bacterium
AGTCCAACCGACATCTTTTGTGCCATCTGAAGCATGGAAGGGAATCCATAGCTCACACACAAGCTTAAAAAACGGTAACTTGCATCATATTGTACACTCGCTCGAACAGTAGACTTTGGGTGGGTCCACATCGTCTTCCACGGATGAATAACTAGCTTTTCTGTCATAAATGATCTCCTCCACGTGGACACTTCTCTTTGCGTCCCCTTGGACTTATCATAATATTAAAATATTAAATATGACAAGAAAATAATTATTATTTATTTAAAAACATAATTAAAACTAATTAAAAATTATTTTTTAATTAACATAAAAACGACATTTAAATGTCGTTTTTATGGATTGAAAAAGTTAAGGAACTTAAAAAAAATATTTGCAAAGAGCCGGAGAATATTGCTTGAATGAGAATCATTTTTCGTGGGGATGAGAGGAAGATTTATGTGGATCTTCGTCATATTCATCTTGATCGTACCTGTAGCCCCCATCCTCTTCCTCATTGGTTTCATAATCACTATCTTCTTCCATAATGATTACATCATCCGCCTCTTCTTTTGATTCAAGAGTTTGAGAGGGATGAGAAGTAGAGGGGGAAACTTCCCCAGCGATTTCAGAAGAAAAGTTTGAGTAAAGAGGAAGGGTTAATGTGCATAACCAAACATACGCTTTTTTCATATTCACCTACAATATTTACATAAACCGTTACTATTGCATGATGAACTAAATAAGGGTTTTTTATCAATTTCTATGAGGCCATTGAGACCTCATAGAAGAACTTAAAAGATTCTTTTTTTAAGTTAAAGCTTGAGGATCACAGGAAAAATCCTACTCTTCCTCCACGAACTAATTTTTTCACCTTCTAGTTAATATGAATTAATTAAATAAAAAGAAAAATAAATCAATTATATTACTCAATAATTTCAAAAAAAAATTCATTTGAAAAATAAGAAATTTTTTTTTATTAGTTATATTAAATACTTAATTAGGGAGGAAGTATGGATCAAGGCTTTCAAAAAAAAAACTCACAGCCAGCTGCGCGAGAAAAGTACCCTCACATGAGGACATTTAAACCCAGAAGAAGCTCAAAAACACTTCGAATGGAAAGACAGCGACTTATGGATTTAGAACACCGATTAAGCGCAGACATAGGAAGTTTTTTAGTTCTCTTAGAGCAAGGCACCCCCCATCAAATTGCAGAAGCCTCCCAGAAGGCCCGTTCAGATTTTATGAAAGTGGGCTCAGACATGCAAAAACTGGCCACTGAAATAGGGGGAACTCTACCCAAGCATGTCTCTGAATTTTTAGCGAGTATCGATCACATTTTACACACAGGTATAAATTGGCTAGACCAAAATAAAATCAACGCCTGCTATGCAGCGACTCAGAAACTTGAAAATGCGCTGCGTCCAAGGTCTAAGCAATAAAAGCTTTGAAATACTCCGATAGGTCCTTAGCGAAAAAAGAGTATCCGCTAGCTATGAGCTTATCAGGTTGAACCCTTGCCGAGCGCAAAATTAAAGCATCTGCCCGCTCGCCTAAAGCAAAGCGCAGAGCCCACGCAGGAGTAGGAAAAAAGCAAGCTTTATGCAAATGTTTAGCTAAAGACAGAGCAAATTCTTTTTGGGATACTGGGCTTGGCGATACTAGATTGACTGCTCCTGAAATCTCTGCTTTGGCCAGACAATGATAAATCCCGTAGATTACCTCATCTAAAGCAACCCAGGGCATTATCTGCTGTCCAGATCCCATTATCCCTCCCAACCCTAAGCGAAACAAGGGAAGAATTTGCTGAAGCATACCTCCAGAAGGATCTAAAATATAACCAAAGCGAGTGTGACATACCCTAATGCCTTTATCTTCAAGGCATTGACTGGATTTTTCCCACTCCACGCACACTGAAGCTAAAAAATCATTGCCGAAAGAACTCGACTCGGTGAGAACTTCATCCCCTCGATCGCCATAGATGCCCACTGCTGAGGCGCAGATAAATACCTTAGGGGGTGTTTGTAGCCGGAGGATAATTTGGGATAAAAGCCACGTGTCTCTACATCTACTTTTAAAGATTTTATCTTTCTGCGCCGCATTCCACCTTTTTTTTCCAATATTTTCACCCGCCAGGTGTATGATCGCATCAAACCCTTCGAAATCTCTCTGGTGGTTGTGATCTTGGGTTGGATCCCAACCTACTATCTTCTTTTCCTTACATGAAGGCTGGCGCCTTAAAGTATACACCTCATGCCCTGCATTCGTTAGAAAAGCATAAAGAGCTCTGCCTACCATACCAGAGGAGCCGGACAGAAGGATCTTTTGAGAGGGTAATGCATAGGTTTGTATTCTGGATATATCCTCAAGGAGCCTTCGATGCCTGAAGTGAAACATTTTTTGCAGCTCTTTATGCACGTAATTGCTAGAGATAAACCAGGGAGGTATAAATTCTATGGTATCGCACCAAACACTTCCCTCTTGTTCATACTCTACGCTATGAGTATGCTTGAAGAAGCGAAAAGGCCCGCGAATTTGTTCATCTGTAAAATAGCGCTCTTTTTCAAAAGCCACATGCCTTGCCACCCATTGTGTGGATACAGGACCTTTATGCATAGAAAGGTGGGTTTGTGAACCCACCTCAGCCGGTGAACCCTTCTGGGTGACTACTACTTTTTGCCAAGGGGGAATCATCCTATCCAAAGCCCCTTCTTTTAAGTGCCAAGAAAAGACTACAGAAGGGGGAAAGGGAAGAAGAGACTCAAAGCAAAAAGTATCTGGTTTCATTACGACTTCTCTTTGGGTAAATTTTGAAAATAAAGAAGAGCCTCTTTACGGGCTTCATCATGGCATACGATAGGTCGGGGATAGCCTGCACCCAAAGTTATACCTGCAGCGCGTAGCACCTCTTCTGGAGCCAGCCAGGGCTTATGGATCCACTTTTTGGGGAGGTCTTTCAGCTCAGGTACAAATGCGCGAATGTAATGCCCATCTGGATCGAATTTCTCACTTTGCAATATGGGGTTGAAAATTCGAAAATAGGGAGCTGCATCTGCTCCACATCCCCCCACCCACTGCCATCCAAAGGCGTTATTGGAAAGGTCCGCATCTAAAAGAGTATCCCAGAAATATTTTTCACCCTCCTGCCACGGAAGGAAAAGATCTTTCACTAGGAAAGAGCCCACAATCATTCTTAATCGATTATGCATCCATCCCAACCGCCTGAGCTGCCTCATGCCAGCATCCACGATAGGGTATCCTGTTTGCCCTCTCTTCCAAAGGGAAAATAGCTTGGCATTTTTTTTCCATGGAAACTCTGCAAACTCTTTACGGAGTGGGTGAAGATCGGTGGAAGGAAAAAAATAGAGCATATGATGAGCAAATTCCCTCCAAATAAGCTGTCGCAAATACCCTGTCCCTTTTACTGCAGCCTGTTTCGAGACAATCTTCCATATTTGTTGAGGAGATATTTCTCCGAAGTGTAAATGCGGTGACATCAAGGAGGTGGCATCAGTCGATGGAAAGTCTCTCATCACTGGATATTCTTCCACAGGTCCTGCCACAAATTGCTTTAACCTCTCCCTCGCCCTAAGCTCTCCTGGCTGCCATAGTGAATGAAACTCTTTATCCCACGGTATTTCAGGCAATAAGGCTAGCTCTTCAAGCGGAACTGAAAAGAGGTGGCTATTTATCTTGGGTAGAGTGGAAGGCTCTGCAATAGGAGGACGAATTTCTTTAGTTTGTAGGCAGGCTTTGTAAAAAGGGGTAAATACTTGGTAAGGCTCATTTTTACCATTAAGCACCTCCCCGGGTCGAAATAAAAAATGATCATAAAATCCCTCGAAGGAGATTCCAAGAGAGGATAATTTTTTTTCAAGCCTCTCCTCTAATTTACGAGCAAAAGGCTCTACTCTTCTATGCCAGTAAACCGCTTCAGCCCCTGTTTCTA
>JBEIFG010000154.1:0-3922 GCA_040382555.1 Chlamydiales bacterium
TAATAAATAAACTGATATAATAATTTAAAAAAAGGTATTATGTCTCTGCATCTAAATTCAATTCTGCAAGAACCTTCTATAAAATCTGCTTTATGTAATTTTGATGAATTGAATAAAGCGATTTTAAAAGAAAAAGTTAAAATCAAACAAGGAACCTCGTTTTCCAGCTTAAGCCCTAAAATTTCTCATAAGATCTTTGAAACTATTTTCCATTTAGGGGATGCGCTAAAAAACATTCCTGTGAGTAACCCTTTATCTACAAGAGTTTCGGAAATAGGACGCCTAATTTCGCATACGCTAGCCGGTGGATCTAAAGACCCCGAAGAGCTTTTATCGATACCTTACCAAGTTTTAAATGAGATTCAAACCTGTCTAAGGCATGAAGTCGGTTGTGTAGGGGCCGTATTACCCCATCTGAGATATCGGCTTGCATTTTTTGAAAAAATTAAAACTCATTTAGAAGATATAGGACAAGATCCTTATGAAATCTTTAGTCTCTTTCTTGCGCTAAAAAATGAAAAAAAGATCCTTTTGTCAGAAGATCCTAATGCTGTAGAGATTAAATTCGAAATCAGTTACTTCTCAGATTTAATCGATTCTATGGCGATCAAGGAAACTTCTAATCATCACGATAGGCTTATATTTTCTTTTATTTCTCAATTAGAAATAGTCGATAATTTTGTTATTTTAAAAGATGAAGAGTTTCTTCCAGAGTTTTTCATCCAATTTCTATCTAGTGATCACAAGGGTGTGCAAAAAATAGGCGCTCTTATTGCAATTTGTGCTATGCTTAAAGACTCGATTTCTCACCCAGAAACTAGTCTCTGTTCGTTTAGTATGGCAGAAGCACTCATGCTCGGTGAAGAAGACTACAATTACGATCACCCCGATGTATCTGATGAAAGGATCGATGCTTTATCTTTTAATCGATTTAGGGATTTCCATCAGCTTCTACCCTATCTTTGTAAAATCATAGAAAAAAGAAATCTGCTAGAAAAAAAAGGTCTCTCTTTTGAATTATGCTTTTTAGATTATCAAATACTTCAAGAGATTGTTGAATTCATTCCCTCGCAATGGCATGAGGAGCTAGAAGATCTTTACCGACTTACGCTTTCGATCAAAGAGAGGTTAGAAAAGCTCACATTCACTTATAGTAGGGAATCCACTCTTGTAAAAAATACCACCGAATTATCTTCAGAGTTAAAGGAAATCGCTCTTTACGTCTTAATTGCTTATAAAACACATCACAAAGCCTGTCCTTTTTCCTCTAGTGAGCTGGATCCCTACAGCTTTACCCTTTCTAATTGCCCGAACATAGAGGAATTTCAGAGATTTTCAAATATCGTCAGACTCCAAGAGCTAATTCCGGCTACTTCGCAGAAAGAACTAGAAGTTGAGGTCGCTACCCGCTCTTCTAAAAAAGTAGAAAAATCAAAAAAGTCAGGCAAGTCTTGTAAAAAAAACAAACACCACTCCTCAGCTCAAAAAAAAGTAAGCTCAGCCCATTTTGAACCGGCCAGTAGCTCTTTATCTGATTCTATAGCGGATACAGAGCTGTCGGAGATGCCTATTGAGTCATTAAATGGTGATAAACTAGATCCCTTTTTGCTTCTTAATCCAATAGGAATAGATAAAATGATTATACACCCCCGAGTAGATGCCTGGTTTAGATCTGCTAAGGAAGGTCTATTAAGTCATAAATACGATAGCAGCCATTTTCTGCCAGAGGATGAGATGATACTCAGACATAGATTTCCCACAGAGATCGTTAGAATCCTTTTGGATCCCCGTTTTGCAAAAAAAAGAAATTTTTCCAATCACTCGCATCAGGTTTGTCTAGAATCATTAATGAAAATAAATCATAAAAAATACAAACTTGAAGCCGCTATTGATGAGCATAATCGGTTATTTCACCTCTATGCCAAGCCTTTGGTACATTTGAGCGACTATTTATCCGCTACCTTTTCATCCAAGGTTGAATACCCCCCTCTTAGCGAAGCTAAAGGACCTCTTGTATACCCTAGTTCATCCTCGAATATACAAAAAACATTAGAAGGAAGTATTTGTTTTGATTTCGAAGGAAATTACTATGAAATCTTAGATCTTACCCACTCCGCAAAAGGTTGAATTTGCAAAAAAAGTAGCTTCTAAAACTCATGCGAATTCTAAAGCTACTTTAAAGACTTAATCATTGAGAGAGCTATTTACTTTTAAAATCTCTTTAAAATGATTTCTTAAGGATTTTGACTTTAACCCTTCGCCAAGCACTGTGATCGCAAGATTTTGACAAATCCTTGTGACCTCTTCGTAATCGCCTTTTGAAATTGCTTTTTCTGAGGCCAGAATCATTTGCCCGGGAGATACAGAAATATCAAAATCATCCAAATAGCCGTCATCACAATCTGGGAACATCTCTTCATACACAATCGGCTCATTGATAAAAACTTCCAAAGCTTTAGGATCAGTAACATCCGAGTTGTTCTTGGCCAGATGGCAAATATTTAAACCTGCACTTTTCCACTTTTTCTTCTGAGTGGCATCCTGAAATTGTCCTTTAAGCTCTACACAAGCCAAATCGCTGCCATATCTCTCTTCTTCATCCATAACGCCAGCTTGATAACTATTTTCTTTAATAATAGTTGCTGCGGAACAATCGAACTGCCTAACGACCTCTAATGCAAATAAAGGAGCTGCAAAGATCGCTTCTGATTTTTTTGCATCATCATTGCCGGTAGCAAGTAACTTGTAGGGAGGCGCTTCTTTCTCTCCCCTAGTAGCGCCCAGCATAATATGCATCGGATTGGCTTCTTTATTTTCAGGAGGAGAGATTCTAACGGGTATGTAATCATTCCCTGCCGTGTACAAAAATTGAGTGTGAATTTTGCGAATGGACTTGCCTTGCAAATAATCTTGATAAGCTAGAAACTGCTCAAAGGGAGATGTTTTTTTAAAAATAACTTTTTCAGGTTTATATGTCCCGGATAAGCGCTTACTTTTATCCAACACCGATACTCTTCGTCCATGAGCTTCTGTAATAGTAACCACATCGGCAAAATTCTGAAGCACTTCTTCCATAACCCCATTGTAGCAATCACTGATCTCTCTTTGAACTGCTGGATTAGGAATGCTGGTATCGCCATTTCGGTAATTTTGATAAAATTTCACGACTGGATTTATTGCCATGGAGCAACCTCATAATTAAAATAATTAATCATTATAATAGTAATGTGAAAAAATTTCAATAATTAAGCAGGAATATTTAATATCATTTCTTTTACCTTTTGATCTTTAGTAATCGACCAAATTAGGCAGATCATAAAAAAACTTAAGGCTAAATAAAGAGAAGGTAGAGTTAAAGAGCCCTTTTGAGGAATATTTTGAGTGAGTAAAAGGGTAGAAAAACAAAGACTCATATTTAAAAAGTTAGTCACCGCAGAAGCATTAGATCGATTTGGATCTGAGCGAATGGCTATTGAAGAAATATTTGCAAACACTAAGGATAAACCTAAATAAATAAATGGCATAGGAATAAATAAAGTGTATACATTGATCTGATTGTTTAAAAAAAATGCAAACATAACCAGGGTCATGATAAAAGAGATAGCTATTCCTAGCTTTATTTGTGCCATGGGAGGAAGCCAATGATTTCTTTGGGTGATTGCAAATCCCAACATAGTACCAATCAAAGGAATAGAATTATAACACCCATAGGCATCTGGATGCAGTCCTATCCTTTGCATACCTATAAATGGGGCAAGAGAGGCAAATACGTAGATAAAAGAGGTCCTACATCCCATTAAAAGAGCCGATTTTACTAAGGTTGGATTCTGAAGGCATGCTTTATATCCCTTAAAAACACGACGAGCATGTAAAGGAATTTTTTGCTCTTGTAACAAGGTTTCTGGCAGAGCAAAGGCAAGAA
>JBEIFG010000155.1:0-3888 GCA_040382555.1 Chlamydiales bacterium
CGAGGATGGACGGGGGTGGGGGTCTCTGTATTTAATTGCCCCCGAAAAAAATTTCATTAAAACGGCGAAATCAAAAAAATGTTCGAACTATGGCTATAGTCCAGCCGACCTTAATCATTAATAAATTTGTTGGGAATTAAAAGGAGTGTGCGCTATGGGTCGCTAAACAGCCGCAAAAAATCAACAATTTGCTTAAGCTCGCTTTGAGCAGAAGCAGACACTTTTAAGTGAGTGTTTGCTGGAAATATGTACGAGACTGATAAAGGGCTAAAATCGATTGATTTAAATGGTCCAAAATTAAAGCAATCGCCTTGATCGTATATTAAGTTCCGGGAAAATAAACGCGCTTTAATCAAAAAACAAAAATGGAAGCGCCAAAAGTCCTGAAATTAGCCAACCAAGCTCTCCAGTGCGTTTAATGGACAAAGAATTGAACGAAACTGTAATTGATACTAACCGCGTGAATCAAGAGACTGTACAAATTGATATTAACCGCGTGAATCAAGAGACTGTACAAATTGATACTAACCGCGTGAATCAAGAGAGTGTCCTCGTCAATCAAGAGAGTGTCTTCTTCAATCAAGAAGATTTTGCTGATGAAGAGCGTTTACTTGAACAAATTAGCAAGTTAGGTCTTAGCAATTTAGGCGATCTAGGCAGGTTTAGACCTACTTCTCTCGATATTTAAGACCATTTAAAGTCGTGTTCTAACCATTCATCGACTGATTTTCATGAACACTTTGACATTTATTTGTGTTACGTTAAACAACTGAGGGAAGCCGAAAGAATAAAGGGCAAGAGCATTCAAACCTACTAAAATAGGTATCTAGACATTAGAGCATTAGCCTTTGCTTTCCGGGTACTCAAGCTTGATACCAACGAAAAGTTAACAGCAGATGGGTGTGAACATGCTTATAAATTCTGTTGCTTAAACAGGTTTAAGTAGACGAATGGGTAATTGGAATCAAATCAAAACCCACGCACTTATGGGTCGTGTATGAGGATTTCGGGCACGTCTTAAATGTTCTTCAGAGATATGTACGGCGCTCAAGTGAGCTTAAAACCTCCGTAAAATGTTCCTAACGAGGCAGGAAACGCTAACGTCAAAAGATTTGTAGACTATCTCGTCATTTTAAAAATGATGTATGCAGATGCTAAATATTAGGATGTTGCGTCTTTTGGTTTGTTGGCTCTGTATTTAGGTTTTCGTGTATCAACCATACTTGATTTGAAGCAAAAAAACTTCTATACTAAGAGTAATAGTTAATAACTGAACGAAGAAGCTGGCAACAGATGTTATTTCGTTGAAGGGCATGAAAGAAAACAGGACAAGATAGTTACGAAAACGTTGCCAACGAAAGTTTATGACATGGTAAAGGAGTTTTTGAAACGCGGGGACGACACAATGACCATGGAAGGCTATCGTAAGAAAGTTGGGGCGTGGCTTCGTCGGTCCAGTTACCCACAAAAAAAAGCCTTAATAGAAATGAAACTCAAAGATCTCCGAAGCGCCCATGCAGACTTTGGCTCGGGGGTTTTTGTGAGTGTTAATGAAGCAGTAGAAAAAACCAAACAGTTCATGTCACACGGAAGCGCGCGAAGTTCAATGCACTATGTAAAAACACGTATAATTCCCAACGAAATTTTCGATCAGGTTGAAACTTAAGCCGACAAAATTATCAACGATTGGAATTAGAGCCCCAAGCCCGAAACAACTGAGATGGATGTGGGTAAAAAAAGGCGAGGGCGCCCCCCAAAATTACTTAAACTCGGTTCATCTAGGTCATAAAGTGTTGAGTGGAATGACGAAAACTATCTGGATAAATAGCTTATTGGCTTCGGAAATCGCTATGAAATTGAAAATCTTCACGACAAACGTGAGGCAAAGAAAGCAAAGAAAGCACAAAAAGCTGCGGAGAAAGCATAAAAAGCTGCGGAGAAAGCAGAAAAAGCTGCCGCAAAGAAAGCAGAAAAAGCTGCTGCAAAGGAAAGAGCGTAAGATGTCAGTAAAAAAAAGCTACAGAAATTACGCAACAAACTTGAAATTAGGAAAGAAGAACTGGGTCCTGCTAAAGTTGCGGAGAAAAGAGAGAAAGCTGAATCTAAACGAAAAATCGATGCCAACGCCAAGAAAGTTCCCTTTTCATAGAATATCAATGAGTTGGCACAAAAGGAAACCGCACTAACTGAGGCTTTAGGGAATACTGCTGCAAATAATTTCCCTGTTGAGGGCGCGGAGATGTTTGATATTGATAAACTGACACAAAATAAAGCCGTAACACGCAGGGCTTCAGTGAAGAATGCTACAAGTAATGTTGGACCAACCATTTTTGCCTTACCAGAAAGCTCTATTCCACTAAAAAAGAGCGTACCCGCCAAGAAAATAGAGACCAAGACAGGTAAAAAAGTAAAGGTTTGTATCCTTAACACGCCCGGCAATTTACTCCGTACCACGCCTGGTGATTTCCTCCATGCCACAGTTGACGATGTGCCCCTTACACCCAGGTAAATTCAAGCCAAGTCAAGAGATCACTAAAACAAAACCATGACAAGACGGCAGTCGAGGGCAAATCAAAATGAAGAGCCTGCAAAAATCAGTGCACTGAATTGAGGGAGTGCATGAGCTTTGGCTTTGGGAAGCTTGGAAGCTGCAAAGAATACTTTAATCCACGTAAAGCCATGAGAAATTGAAGGTTATCAAGCCAAGATTAAATAATAGTGTGTGTTTAAGTATTTGACTCTTAAAGCAAGAGTCTTAACAGAGTAGCTAACATGTTCAACCAGTATACCTTGTTTAATTTAATAATAATAAATATGGAGAACAGTCGCAGACCCAGAGGACGACCGCCGTTGTCAGATTAAATGCCAGAATAAAACTAAGATCGTCCAATAAGACAACAGTCTCTAGATAAACGCTTTGATGCACAACATGCTTTAGATTATCGTAGGCGTGATGTATATCAAGCTCAAGATTACCATGGGCGTGTTGATGGGAGACAGTACAATGCTTTTTTTGACATTCTCAAAAAAGTGTGGCTATTGATAATCGGCTTTTTTAAGGTATTTGTACGTTTATTAGAACTACTGTTGGCTGGAACCTCGCTCAATTTTGTTTCGTACGTTCTTACAAGCTTGTTAATTATGTATGCAACCAATCAAATAAGCAGTTCAATCTAAAAAATTGCCGGGCCTTAAAGTTTAGCCCAATAAGACGTTAGCAAACCCGTTGTAGACGTCTTGAGCGATTCAAATAAAGGTGCACTGGAACAATCTCAAACTTAGGTGCAAACAAATCTCACTTAAGATCAATCTGTATAGTAGCTTTTACAATCTTCTTACGACAAAAAGTGGATAGACAGCAACGTTGCCCTCAAAAATGAATCTGTTAAACTCACGGACTTCTAGGAATATTAGCAAACGCAGTCGGCATAGCTGAGCGAACGCGCAAAATCTTCTGCTCTGGAGCAACTTTAGTCCGAATTAAATGCACTATAAGCTGATTTTAATCGGTACAAATAAGACAAGAATACCGTTGCTGACAGTTAAATGGGTGATAATCCTACACCATCTGAAGTTGGTAAACTTAACGAATGATTTTCTTCTCTGCATGATCGATTTGAAACGCTCGAAAAAAGCTGGGGGAGTTTAGACGTAAGCATCTATTAGACCAAAAGAGAAAGCATTGAGTGGTAAAATAAAATAGAGAGTCAATAATTATCATAGTTAAGCAACTATTAGACCACAAAAGAAAGCGTTCGGTAGTAAAAGGAAATATAGGAGTCTAAAAATGCCATTTCAAAGCTTCAAACACAAGTGAAAGAGCTCATGTAAATGGGAGTAAATGGTGATTGAATGGGTTCAAATTTAATTCAAAAAGTTAAACAAACG
>JBEIFG010000156.1:0-3874 GCA_040382555.1 Chlamydiales bacterium
CTACGGATACCTTTTGCAAATAAATCTCGAAAAAAGATATATTCTTTCCTATGTCATTTTGTAAAAAGATTTTGCAAAGGAGAACGGCGTCATGCCAACTATTAACCAATTAGTCCGTAAGGGCCGTACAGATAAAGTACGCAGAAAAAAATCACCTGCTCTTCAGCAATGCCCTCAAAAAAGAGGCGTCTGCTTGCAAGTGAAAACAAAAACACCTAAGAAGCCTAACTCTGCTCTAAGAAAAGTAGCATGGGTTCGTCTCTCTAACGGTCAAGAAGTCATCGCTTATATTGGTGGTGAAGGACACAACCTACAAGAGCACAGCATTGTTCTAGTTCGTGGTGGTCGCGTAAAAGACCTTCCCGGTGTTCGCTACCACATTGTTCGTGGAGCACTAGATTGCGCCGCTGTAAAAGACCGTAAAAAATCAAGATCTAAATATGGGGCTAAACGTCCTAAGTAATCTTAGGATATCTTCTAATAATAGATATCCTGATTCGCGATTGTTTCTGCACATAGTGCAGGCAGAATCTCGGATCGTCTTTCTGTGGAAAGACAAGTGAACCAATGAGGATCAAACTGAGTTCAACATTAAAATGTAAGGAAAATACACATGTCTAGAAGAAGACGTGCTACAAAAAGAGAGATCGATCCTGATCCAATTTATAACAGCTATGTGCTTGCAAAGTTTGTAAATAAAATTATGACTCAAGGCAGAAAGGCTACAGCTCGTAAGATCGTTTACAACGCGCTTGAAAAATTTGCTAAGCGCGTTAAATCTGAAGACCCTCTAGCGGCTTTTGAGCAAGCTCTAGAAAATGCCAAGCCTGCTCTCGAAGTAAAATCCCGCCGTATCGGGGGAGCTACTTATCAGGTGCCTGTCGAAATCGCTCCAGAAAGAAGAACCTCTATGGCCATGCAGTGGATCATAAACTATTCTAGAGAAAAAGCAGGAAGAGCTATGGAAGACGGTCTTGCAGCTGAACTTGCTGACTGCTTCCAAAACCAAGGTGCAACCATAAAGAAAAAAGATGATACTCACCGTATGGCTGAGGCGAACAGAGCGTTTGCTCATTATAAGTGGTAATTTAAAAACAATTACAAGGAAACAACAATGAGCAAAAGACCTGAAACTGATACATTAGAAAATGTGCGAAATATCGGTATCATGGCGCATATAGATGCTGGTAAAACCACATGTACTGAGCGTATTCTTTTCTACTCTGGGAAACTACACAGACTTGGTGAAGTTCACGAAGGTGCTGCTACCATGGACTTTATGGAGCAAGAAAGAGAGCGTGGTATTACCATTACTTCAGCTTCTACCACTGTTTACTGGAAAAACCATAAGATCAACATCATCGACACTCCCGGCCACGTTGATTTTACGATTGAGGTTGAAAGATCTCTTCGTGTTCTCGATGGCTCTGTAGCTGTTTTTGATGCAGTAGCTGGTGTCCAGCCTCAGTCAGAAACTGTTTGGCGACAAGCGGACAGATACGGTGTTCCAAGAATTGCATTCGTTAACAAGATGGACCGAGTTGGTGCTGACTTTTTCAATGCTATCAAAACGATGCGAGAAAAACTGGGCGCAAATGCTATACCCGTTCAATGTCCAATCGGAGCTGAGTCAGATTTCAAAGGTATGGTAGATTTAGTAGCTATGAAAGCTTACCTATTCCTCGATGAAACCATGGGCGCCAAATACGAAGTGACCGAAATACCAGAGGATTTAATTTCTCAATGTAAAGAGCTAAGAGCTAACCTTCTTGAAGAACTTGCCACTGTGGATGAATCTAATGAATCCTTCATGATGAAAGTCCTTGAAGATCCTGACTCTTTAACAGAAGATGAGATACACGATACCATCAGAAAAGGGGTAATTTCCTTAAAAATCAATCCAGTTGTTTGTGGTACAGCCTTTAAAAATAAAGGGGTACAACCTTTACTGGATTCTATCGTAAGATGGATGCCCTCTCCTCTTGACCGTGGAGTAATTAAAGGCATTAATATTGATAATAATGAACCTATGCAAATTCTTCCGAAAGACGATAGTCCTTTGGCTGCCCTTGCATTTAAAATTATGTCCGATCCTTATGTCGGCAGACTTACCTTTGTTAGGGTATATGCAGGAACATTGACAAAAGGAACGAACCTTATCAATACAACGAAAGGAAAAAAGGAAAGGGTATCACGTCTTCTTGAGATGCATGCTAATCAAAGAAAAGACCGTGAAGAATTCTATACAGGCGACATCGCTGCTTGTATTGGTCTAAAATATACAAGTACTGGTGATACACTTTGTACTGAAGATAATCCCCTTTTACTTGAAAAGATGGAATTTCCTGAGCCTGTTATTTCTATGGCTATTGAGCCTAAATCTAAAGCAGATAGAGAAAAACTCTCTATTGCACTAGGTTCTCTATCAGAAGAAGATCCAACCTTTCGAGTTCAAACGAACGAAGAAACTGGACAAACTATTATTTCTGGTATGGGAGAACTTCATCTCGAAATTCTCCGAGACAGAATGTTTAGAGAATTCTCAGTTGAGGCGAATGTCGGTAAACCTGAAGTAGCCTATAAAGAGACTATCACTAACAATGGATCAACGGAAACAAAATACGTTAAGCAATCTGGCGGTAGAGGTCAGTATGCTCACGTATGCCTTGAGATCACACCTAACGAGGTGGGTAAAGGTAATGAAGTTGTCAGTAAAATTGTGGGTGGATCTATTCCTAAAGAATACATATCTCCTACGATAAAAGGTATCGAAGAAGGACTTGCCACTGGTGTACTTGCAGGATATCCTCTTGTTGACATCAAGGTTGCAATTACTTTCGGTTCTTATCACGAGGTGGATTCTAGTGAAATGGCATTTAAAATATGCGGATCTATGGCACTTAAAGATGCGGCTAAGAAATCTAAACCCGTTCTGCTAGAGCCTATTATGAAAGTCGTTGTAACTACCCCAGACCAATTTATGGGAGATGTTATCGGTGACATCAACCGCAGAAGAGGAAAAATCCTCAACCAAACCACTGAAAGAGGAACTGTTCTTGTGGAATCAGAAGTTCCGCTTAGCGAAATGTTTGGATACTCCACTCAGTTACGATCCCTAAGTTCAGGGCGCGCTAACTATACAATGGAGCCAAGTCACTTCGAAAAAGTTCCAACTAAACTACAAGAAGAAATTTTGAAAAAGTAAAGGCCTGCAAGGAAAATTACTCATGGCAAAACAATCTAGACAAAGAATCAGAATCCGGCTCAAGGGTTATGATCAAAGAGTTCTCGATCGTTCCACAGCGGATATCGTAGAAACTGCAAAACGTACCGGTGCACGTATAGTAGGACCTATCCCACTTCCTACAAAACGTGAAATTTACACTGTACTACGTTCTCCACACGTAGATAGAAAATCTCGTGAACAATTTGAAATCAGAACTCACATTAGAGTTCTCGATATTTTAAATCCTACACCAGACACCATTGATAAGCTTAAGGTTCTGCCAGTAGCTGCTGGTGTGGATATTAAAATTAAGGCTGCTTAGAGCTTTTAATTTGCTTACTTAAAGCTAATGAAGCACAAACTACTTAAGGTAGCTTGTGCTTCTTTTTTTATGGGGGCTTTATTTACGGGTAGTAATGATGATTGGGATCATCTTGATAAATTAAATCGTAAGGAGGCTCTTTCACCTTAGTCATTTTTTTATACACAATCTTTCCGTCTTTTACAAAAAAAGTATAATGATTCTCGTACACAAGTGCAGTGCCGGTCGAAAAAAGCTCAATATACAAATACTCTTGCTCTCCCCGACTATTAGTAGTAAGAGAATATGGTTCACCTGCCTCTTTGACCACTGAAGCAATTGGTTCC
>JBEIFG010000157.1:0-3859 GCA_040382555.1 Chlamydiales bacterium
TGCTTCTGCAGTGAAATAGCTAGTGGTAATAAAAATTCCTTTATCCGCTCTACCCAACATTGAATTACGGAAATCTGCAATTTTTTGTCTGCTAATCGAGTTATTTTCAGAGTATCTTTTACATTGGAAGAGAACTTTGAAGGTTACGAATGGATTTACTTTTAAAATTCCATCTCTTTCTAAAAACATAAGATAGCAATATGAATCCTCTAATTCCTTTTGATCAAAGATTAGAAATTGACATGCAATATGTAAATAGTCAGTCACTTTTTTTTGATTTAATTCTCATTGCTAAAACAATTCCTAGTATGATCTTATCCAAAGGAGCATTTTAATGAGCACTCATCCATTTATCTTAGTAACAGGTGGTGCAGGTTATATTGGAAGCCACGTATGTAAAGCTTTATATGAAAAGGGGTTTATACCAGTAACCTTTGATAATTTTGAAGCTGGCCATAAGTGGGCAGTTCAATGGGGCCCTCTTTTAGAAGGAGACATCCATAATGAAGTGCATGTCATGGAAGCGCTTGAGAGCTATAAGCCTTTAGCTGTTTTTCACCTTGCCGCCTCTACTAGCGTTCGAGAGTCATTAGTAAATCCAGAAAAATACTACCATAATAACGTTATAGGCACATTAAAGCTTTTAACGTGTATGGTAAAGGCTAATGTCAAAAAACTTATTTTTTCTTCTACAGCTTCCATTTTCGGCAATCCAGACTATGTTCCCATTGATGAATCTCATATTCATTCCCCCATCCATGCCTACGGTAAATCAAAGTATATGGTAGAGCTTATGTTAAAAGATTGGGAGCGGACTTACGGTCTTCGTAGCGTTTGCCTGCGATATTTCAACGCTTGTGGCGCTGATAAATCGGCAGTCGTAGGGGAAGCTCATTATCCAGAAACCCATCTGGTGCCCCTTGTGATTCAAGCTGCTCTAAAACAAAAAACTCATATTGATATTTTTGGAACTCAATACCAGACCAAAGATGGTACAGCCATCAGAGACTACATCCATGTTAGCGACCTTGCCACGGCTCACCTTCAAGCCTTAGATTGGCTCATAAAAAACGAGGCTAGCATTCAATTAAATCTAGGAACCGGCCAGGGGTATTCTGTAAAAGAAGTGATACAAGCAGTAGAAAAGATAACTGGAAAATCGGTGGATCAAAGCATTTGCCCTCCCTCCCCAGATGCAGACCGCCTCATAGCCTCTCCCACACTTGCGAATGAAAAACTCAATTGGTATCCCATACACTCCTCTCTAGAAAATATTATACAAACTGCTTTGCTATGGCATGAAAAAGGATAAACATAGACAATATTTACTATTTCGCTATCCTTCTTCTATAGATTAAAACTATTTACACAGGGTGATTTGTGAAATCGGTCTCTTGCTGGCTTCCATTTTCGCTAGCTACGCTGTTTGCCTGCTTTGGATCTGTATTTATTCCCTATACAAAGATCTCCCCTTTTGCCCCTTTTTTTGCAATTATTTACCAAAAGCTTCCATTTATACCTTGTCTATGGATCTCTTTTATTTGCGGAATCCTCATAGATATGATCTCTTCGCAGCATCCCTTTGGTTCTTATGCGATAGTTTACCTGGCATGTACGATCACTTGCTATTCTCAAAAAAGGCATTTTTTTGAGGATAAAATAATTTCTTTATGTCTCTATGCCGCACTTATTTCCTCAGTAAGCTCCTTAATTTTAATTGCCTATTCTTTTATTTTTGATTATCAATTTCCTATCACGGTGGATCTATTGGTCTCTGATGGATTCATAATACCATTTTTTGATGCTTTTTATGCCCTTGCTTGGTTTATTATCCCGATAAAAGCTTATCAATACCTAAGATCTGGCAATTGGAAAAAATATTTCCGAACCAAAGAGGAAACTACGGAATGAAACCAGAAACAGCTCATTTATCCTTTATCGCGATACAGGCTACTCTTTCTGCCGCAGAAGAGCTTAAAAAAGGATTTACTTCTACCCTACAGGTAGATAGCAAACCTGGAAGGCACAATCTTGTTACTCAATATGATTTACTATCAGAAGAAATCCTTCTACGCTGGATTTCTAAAGAATTTCCTGACCACAACGTACTAGCAGAAGAAAGTGGAGAACATAGAAAAACCTCAAATATTACCTGGATTATCGATCCCCTTGACGGGACAGTGAACTTTGCTCATGGGATTCCACACTTTTGTATCAGCGTGGCTGCTTGTATTGAAAATGAAATCGTCTCTGCTGTGGTGTATCAACCTCTTACCCATGAAATGTTTTTTGCTGAAAAAGGGAAAGGGGCTTTTCTAAATGGAAAACCTCTGCGAGTTTCTTCTGTAAGCACCTTAGATGAGGCGATTGTAGCTACAGGTTTTCCGTATAACGTAGATGAAAACCCTCTTAACTGTATTGATCAAGTATATAAAGCTTTAAAAGCAGGGATACCTGTAAGGCGCTTAGGTTCAGCAGCTCTTGATCTTTGCTACACCGCTGCCGGTAAATTTGATGCCTACTGGGAAGCTATTTTACAACCTTGGGATTTAGCGGCTGGAAAATTGATAGTTGAAGAAGCTCAAGGCAAAGTCACAGACTACAGCGGCAATCCCATTGATATTTTTAAAAAGGGATCGGTTTTAGCTACTAATCGAGCGCTTCACAACCCTATGCTAAACTTTTTACAGGTACATCCCCATGACTGAGATGATTGACGGAAAAAAAATCGCTGCACAAACTGAAGATCGAATTCAAAATGCTATCTCAAGAATCTCAGGAAGAAAACCTGGACTTGCAGTTATTTTAGTGGGACAAAATCCCTCTTCTAAAATCTACATTCATATGAAAAAGAAAAAATGCCTAGATGTTGGCATTGAATCTTTTGTGTTTGAATTTCCTGAAGACTCCTCAGAACATGACATCATAGAACAAATACAAAAACTCAACCGCAACCCCGAAGTCGACGGAATATTAGTACAGCTTCCACTACCTAACCATATTAATCAAAATCGTGTGATTGAAGCGATTCGACCAGATAAGGATATTGACGGTTTTCATCCTATTAATTTAGGTAATTTACTCATTGGAGATCCAAACTGTTTTTGCCCATGCACCCCTTTAGGGATTCATGTATTGTTAACACAAAGCAATATCCCACTGCCGGGCAAACATGTGGTCATTGTGGGAAGAAGTACCATTGTCGGCAAACCTCTGGCCGCGTTACTTATGCAAAAAGCCCCTCATTGCAATGCCACAGTCACTATTACGCATAGCCTCTCAGAAAATATCCAAGCCATCTGCGCCTCGGCAGATATTCTAATAGCAGCGCTAGGAAAAAGGCATTATATTACTGAGGAATTTGTAAAACCAGGTGCCACCGTTATCGATGTAGGGATCCACAGAGTGGCCTATGAAGAGGGTAAATTCATCATAAACGGCGATGTAGACTTTGCAAAAGTGGCACCAAAATGTAGCTACATTACTCCCGTACCAGGAGGGGTGGGGCCAATGACTATTGCCATGCTTATGTCCAATACCCTTTTGAGCTATCAAAGAAGACCTGTAAAAAGATAGATGGTTGTATTATTTATTTCTTAAGCAAGGCAAGCTCTACCGTATTCCCATCTTTTGAGGTGTTTAGAATGTTCACTTTTCTATCTTCACCCCACGTGGCTCCTCTATCTACACCTATAATTCTGAGTGTTTTAGGAGGAAGATTTTTAATAGAGATCAAATGGTCATTTCTTCTAAATCGAGTATGGGTAATATTAATCTCTTTAAGACGCATACATTTTGATAAATCTGGAAAGTCGCTAAGAGGGGTTAGGGAAACATCCAGTGTTTCTAAAAATCTACA
>JBEIFG010000158.1:0-3758 GCA_040382555.1 Chlamydiales bacterium
AAAAAAGTCTATATTTGTCCTTTTACAGGGAAAGTATTTGGGGATAATACTCATCCAAATCCTCAAGATGCTATTTACGATTGGGTTTCTAAGTGCCCGGAAAATAAAGAAAGAGTGGGTGGCTTAAAGGTAAAAAGATTTTTTGTTTCGGAAGATCCCGAAGTGATTAAAAATTATATTGTAAAAAGAAGAGAGCCCATAACTAAAATAGTTTACTCATCTGTAGTAACGGGTAAATTATTTAATAGTAAGGCATCCGTGATAGATGATTTTTTAAAATCCCAGCTCAAACCCATACCCTTAATTGAAGTTCCAAACCAGAACAAATTCCAGATAGAAGAAAGCTTCCTGCAGTTTATTCAAAATCATTTGGATGAATCAAAAATCTCCTCTTTTGTAGAGGCTCTTTCTCAATTTGAAGATTTCTCTAACTACCTAGACAAATGGCTTGATGAAGATAAAGAAGAAGAGTGATCACAAGTAATCAAATCCCCAATTACGTCGAGCTAGCAAGGTACTATACTCCAAATGTGGAGCTTGTTTCTTCGATAGCGAAAACCTTGCTATCCTATGTAAAACCCGGAGTGTTGATTACACTCAGTGGTCCCTTGGGAGCAGGTAAAACCACTTTAATTAAAGAATTGATTAGTGATCTTGCGGGTATAAGCCTTCATCAGATTTCTAGCCCAACCTTTACGTATATGAATATATTTCATGCTCCGACACCGATTCATCATTTTGATTTATACCGCCTATCTAGCGCAGCCCAAATTGATGGTTTAGGACTCAGCGACTACATGTACGATAAAAATAGCATTAAAATAGTCGAATGGGCAGAAAAAGTCCCTGAGCTTCTTCTAGAAAATAGAATACACATTGAAATTATTTACCTAGGCCCAACAGAAAGAGAGTATATCATAAAAAAATATGAAAAAAATTGAATTTCAAAACACAGAATTTCTGCGGGCCGTAATAGATCCATCTCACTATCCTATTTTACACCGAGGAAGGCAAAAAATTCCTGAAGTTGCGATTGTCGGACGCTCGAATGTGGGTAAGTCTTCGTTGATTAACCATCTAACTCAGTGCAAGACTTTGGCAAAAACATCCTCCGTACCTGGAAAAACGCAAACTATTAACTTCTACTTAATTGACAACAGGCTATGTCTAGTGGATCTGCCAGGCTATGGATTCTCCAAAGTCTCACATACGGTGAAAAAAACATGGGCAGAATCTCTAGAAACTTATTTAAAATGCAGGGAGGAACTCAATTTAATTTTAGTTCTTATAGATTTAAGAAGAGATATTTCTCCTGAAGACAAAGGTTTTATTGAGTGGGCTATGACACAAAATAAACCCTTATTTTTTATATTCACAAAAGCTGATAAGCTAAACGCGGATGATGCTAAAGATGCTGAGCAATCTTTGATATCTACTCTTGCTGAAATGTACGGATCTCACCCTGTTGAGTATATTACTTATTCCACCAAACAAATCGATTGCAGATTAAAGCTGCGCGATAAACTTTACGAACTCACCAATTAGCGAGAAATTTCATGGGATTGCTAAAGAAAGATTTATTTGTTTGTTTAGACTGCGAAACTACCGGTTTAGACCCTGAAAATGATAAAATTATTGAGATTGCCACTGTTCTCTTCAACAGTGATGGGATTGTTGACAGCTTCGAAACATTAGTTGATCCTCAGTGTCTTATCTCTCCAGAATCGATGGCCATCCATCATATCACAGATGACATGGTCAAAGATAAACCAACCATAAAAGAGATTTTACCAAAAGTATTAGCTTTTATTGGAAAATACCCTATTGTAGGACATGGAATTTCCATGGATATTTCTTTTTTAGCTGCTGAAGCAAAAAAATCTGGCATTCAAACTACACTCCTTTCCCACCCTTCCATAGACACTCTCAGACTAGCAAGGCTTTACGGCGAAAGCCCCACTAATTCTTTAGAAAAACTGAGAGAACATTTTAATATAGAGCCAGAAGGCGCCCATAGAGCTATGAATGATGTTCTTGTGAACATAGAAGTTTTTAAATTTCTAACATCAAATTTCAAAACTACCGAGCAAATCCATGAAAGACTTTCAAAGCCTATACTTTTAAAAGTCATGCCTCTGGGCAAGCATAAGGGTAGACCTTTTAGTGACATTCCCCACGAATACTTGCAATGGGCGGTTCACAAAGATTTTGACCAAGACCTTATTTTTTCCTTAAAAACTGAGCTAAAAAAAAGAAAAAAAGGCCCACAATTCGGACAAGCTGGCAATCCCTTTGCACAATTGTAAATTTTCACTTAGTTGAAAGCTCTAAGGATTAAAGTATCCTAAATAAAGCATTTAGCGATTTGAGTATAAATCAAGTTTTAGCCAGCTTTCCTAGCTAGATATGACCGTTTAGTTTAAAAAGGACAGTCCTGTATAGGCCCAAATATTAGGCTTTTTATTCCATAACGGATAAATTTCCCTTTTAAAATTTAATAGCTGGAAAAATAGTAAAGCTTTTTTATAAATTAAATTTTAACACATTTGTAAAAAATGAAATTAGAAAATAAACTACTAGTACAAGATCTAAGCGTCAAAAATAAAAGAGTTTTACTAAGAGTAGACTACAATGTCCCCCTTAATAAAGGGGGTAGTATTGCAGATAACACTCGTATTTTGGCATCCTTGCCTACTATAAAATATCTGTTGGAATCGGGCTCAAGTATATTGATAATGAGCCACTTAGGCAAGCCTAAAGGTAAATTAGAATCTAATCTATCGTTAAAAGTATGCGCCGAAGAATTATCAAAATTACTAAATAAGACTGTATTTTTTGAAAAGGATTATCTTGGTAGCAAAGCGAATACTCGACTCCTCTCCTTAAATCCTGGTGAAATTCTTGTTTTAGAAAACCTCAGATTTCATCCAGCTGAAGAAAATCCCGATCTTGACACTACCTTTGCATATCAACTATCGACCTTAGGAGATTGCTACATCAATGATGCTTTTGGGTGCGCTCACAGGGATCACTCATCCATTACCAGGTTAGCAAGGTATTTTCCGAGTGATGCTGCTTTAGGATTTTTAATGCAAAAGGAAATTTCTGCGCTCAGTCAAACTTTTGATCATCCCCATATTCCATTTTTTGCTGTGGTAGGAGGGGCTAAAGTTTCATCTAAACTTGGGGTATTATTCAAATTATCTTCTAAAGCCCAAGCATTTTTTATAGGTGGAGGGATGTGCTATACCTTTTTAAAAGCTCTTGGAAAAGAAATCGGAGACTCTCTTTGTGAAGATAAGCTAATTTCCGAAGCTGAAAAATTTATAAATACTTGCCATAGTAAAAACATAGATATTTTTCTACCTGATGATGTGTTAATTTCCCCTTCAGACAATATAAACGGTAGTTTTAAAATTATTCATACCCAGTCAGGCATACCTAAGGGATGGTCTGGTGTGGATATTGGACCTGCAACTATTTGCTCCTGGAGCGAAAAAATGCAAAAAGCCAAAACAATTTTTTGGAATGGACCTATGGGTATTTTTGAAATCCCAGAGTTCGCACTAGGGACAAAAGAAATAGCTTCCGCCATAGCACGAAATAAAAACTGCGTTTCAATCATTGGAGGAGGAGACTCTGTGGCTGCCATTAATAGCATGAAAATGCAGGCAAGCTTTTCTCATATATCTACAGGCGGCGGGGCTTCCCTTGAATTTATAGAAAAGGGAACTCTTCCAGGTATCGAAGCCTTAACG
>JBEIFG010000159.1:0-3750 GCA_040382555.1 Chlamydiales bacterium
CAATAGTAGAATGCTTTGAAGAAATTGCTCAGATTTTCCCCAAAAAGGAAGCCATAAGACATAACAGAGACTCTATTTCTTACGAAGAATTGCACCTCATCAGCAATCAATGGGCTCGGCATCTAAAGGAAATAGGAATAACGAAGGGCGATTTTGTGGGATTATCCATGGATAAAAGCATAGATTTGATATGCGCTCTTTTAGCTATCTTAAAAGTAGGCGGGATCTACGTTCCTATAGATAGAAACTATCCAGAATCTAGAAAAGATTTCATGAAAAAAGATGCTCAAATAAAAACTCTGATTGAGATCAAACCAGATCTTAAAAAATATAATAACACCAGGCTAGAGACAAAAATATCTTCGACAGACCTAGCCTACGTCAATTATACATCAGGTTCTACAGGAAATCCTAAAGGGGTCTTAATACCTCATAAAGGTGTTGTTCGACTGGTTAAAGCACCCAACTGGGTAACATTTTCCCCTCAAGACAAAATTTTACACATGTCCAACATATCATTCGATGCTACTACATTCGAAATCTGGGGTGCTTTGCTGAACGGAGGATGTATTTGCATCCCTCCTTTTAAAGATTTTTCTGCTGATCTGATGGGTAATTTTATCTTTCAAGAAAAAATCTCTCATGTTTTTTTTACAGCTCGAATTTTCAATTTAATGGTTGAATTCGCATTGGATAAGATGAAATCAATACAATGGTTGTCTACAGGTGGTGAAGCTATGAGTGGACCTCATGGATTAAAAGCTATTTTAGCTCTTCCAAACACTCATATCCTCAACGCTTATGGGCCTACGGAAAACACTACCTTTACCACTACATTTCGTCTCAATAAAGATTTCTTGATCGAAGGAACCTTCCCCATCGGCAAACCTATTTCTAATACTAAAACATATATCCTGGACTCAGACCTTAATCCTGTACCCCTTGGATGTGTAGGAGAGCTCTACACCTCAGGGGATGGCCTCGCCGCTGGATATCTAAACCAATGGGAGCTGACGGAAAAAAAATTCATTCCGAATAAATTCGAAACTCAAAACCACACGAAAATGTACAGCACCGGAGATCTCGTAAAACACTTGCCTGATGGTAATATCCTTTATGTGGGAAGAATCGATAATCAAGTTAAAATCCGAGGGTTTCGTATAGAACTTGGTGAAATAGAGTCTTACTTTCGAGGACTAAAAAATATTCCAGGTTTTCCTCAAGCCCGTATCACAGAATGCGTATGCAGCGTATGGGAGGAGAATGCAGGCGATAAGCAATTAGTGGCTTATTTAGAGGGCACTAAAGAAATTACCGAAGAAATTCTAAGAAAAAAACTATCTTCCGATCTACCCTCATACGTTCATCCAAGCTATATTTTTCTTTTGGAAAAATTCCCTGTGAATGCAGTTGGAAAAATTGATAAAAAAGCTCTCCCTCATCCAACGGAGCTTTTACATAAAAAACAAAATAGAACTGCACCACCAGCTACGTCCACAGAAGAAATTATTGCCAACATTTGGAGCACAGTACTTAACACACCTTTCATAAACAGATCTGATTATTTTTTTCATATTGGCGGTCACTCGATTAAAGCTGCACAAGTTGCAGCAATAGCTAGTAAGCTTTTGAATGTAACCATTCCCTCGAATCTTCTTTTTAAAGAGCCCACCCTAAAAAATTATTGTGAAAAAATCGATTTTATTCTTCAAAATGATGGGGCTGCATTATCAAAAGAACTTACTAACCGAGATCTATTTTGGATTTGGAGAAATAAAGAAATCTCACTAGATCCTAAATTGGGGACCGAAAAACTTTTACCATGTGAACCTACCCAATATACAGATCCTAAAGCAATCTTCCTTACAGGATCTACAGGTTTTGTCGGAGCATTTACGTTAATTAGCCTACTAAAAAATACAAAAGCCAAAATATATTGCCTGGTAAAAGGTTCTTCAGAACAAGAAGGTCGTAATCGGCTTATTCAAACTCTTAAAAAATATGAACTCAATGAAGACTTGAATAACCGATTGGAAATTGTGTTAGGAGATCTTGAAAAAGATCTCTTAGGCATAAGTCCCGAACAATTTGCAAACTTATCAAAAAATATAGACTCAATATTTCATATTGGAGCCTATGTCAACCATACCCTTCCCTATCAAAGGCTAAAAGCTGCTAATGTGGGCGGGACCCTCGAAGTCATAAGACTAGCTATGACGGACAAATTGAAACCCTTACATTTTGCTTCTACTTTGGCAGCTTGTGATTGCTCAAGAGATATCATAAGAGAAAACCAAGATATTAACAAAGTAAAGCAACTTTTCAATGGCTATGCCGAGTCTAAATGGGTAGGTGAAAAAATCTTAGAAATAGCTCAAAATAGAGGCCTTCCTGTGAATATCTATAGGCTCTCTAGAGTGGGAGGGTCTTCAATTTCAGGAGTATGCCCCACAGGAGACTTCATGTGGAGAACCATGCAAGCCTGTATAAAAATACAATTGTTTCCTCAAATCGGCCTTCAAGAAAATGTAACGCCCGTGGACTTTGTCGCTGATTGTTTAGTAGCAATTTCTAAAAACCCTTCTTTCATAAACCTAAAATTGCATGTCATTCACCCTGAACAATTCAGCTATATGAGAACCTTTGAAATACTTAAGTCTATGGGATATAATTACGAATTTACAAGCTATATTCTTTGGAAACAAAAGCTTTTGTTCGAATGTTCTAAGCAAGACGCATCCAATGATCTAAGTGCTATAGCACCTTTATTCAGCGAACTCCATCTGGATGAAAAAACGGTCTCTTCCATCGTAGATTGCGCAAATTTCTTACAATTTCTCCGTGATTCTAAAATGAAAATCCCAAACGTAGATCAAGAATTATTCCAAGGTTATATAAGATATCTCCAAAAAATTGGTTACCTCTATGACATCCATACAAAAAAACATTCTGTTAATTTCTGATCTTCATTTTCTTGGTCAACCTATTTCTATTGGGGAGCAAGATGTGCACTTATGGCTTTTACACAGAGATATGTTACTTAGTAAAAAAACCGAATACCTCCAAAAATTAGATGCTAATGAATTAAAACAGCTGGGAATGTTTCAAAAAGAAAAAAATAAAGAAGACTTTATCCTTCGTCATGGAATTTTACACGAACTGCTATCAGCATACGTAGGTCCAATATTATCAAGGAATTTAAAGCTTAATCCTATGAATAAACCATTCCTAGACAAAGAAAAAATTTCATTTAATATCTCCTCTTCTAATGACTTCATTTTAATTGGCTTTGTAAAAGAAGCAAATATTGGTGTAGATATCGAAATCATTCATCCACCTTTGATGTTTGATCACATTATTAGTGAATGTTTCAGTGAAAATGAAAAATATTCTATTGCTAAGGAACAGGACCCTATGAGGTTGTTTTTTCAATACTGGAATGCAAAAGAAGCAATTTTAAAGGCCTTAGGAACAGGAATACTATTCCCTTTAAGTCAACTAGATTGCTCTGCTTTAAAAAATGAAAATACCTGGACCTATATCAATGCACCCTTTATGAGTTATGGAGCTTGGGTGCAATCTTTCCTAAAAAAAAATTTAAGCTTTGTGGTTGCCATAAGGCCTTAAAAAATGAATTGAGGGTAACATGGGAAAAATTGTTGTATTTCACTCCTTCCAAGACGGCATTGGAAAAACCACTCTTTTATCTAATCTAGCTTTAGAGTTGGCAACACAAGGGAAAAAAATTGG
>JBEIFG010000160.1:0-3728 GCA_040382555.1 Chlamydiales bacterium
CAAGTCCTGCACTTCTTAAGGGACTTACTCAATTAGAGGCAGGAGAAACATGGCTAGTTGAACCAAAGCAGGATCCTAAAAATCCTCAGTTATGGTCGCCTGGTATCAAGTTAGGCGTAAAAGAAAATAGCTTTATGCATCACACAGAGCTGTTTGGTCCGATTCTTGGTCTGATGAGAGCCAAAAACTTAGACCAAGCTATTGAGCTAGCTAACGGAACTGAATATGGTCTTACCTCAGGGATTAGCTCCTTAGATGAAAGAGAGCACGATATATGGCTGTCTAAAATTGAAGCCGGTAATTGTTACATCAATCGAACTATTACTGGAGCTATTGTGAAAAGACAACCTTTTGGAGGATGTAAAGCCAGCAGTTTTGGTCATGGATCTAAAGCAGGAGGGCCAAATTATTTATTTCAATTCGCTCTCCCTTTACAAAAAGAGCTACCTCAAGAAAAGCACCCAGTTTGTGAAACAGTAAATAAGCTAACGGGTTTTCTACAAAAAATATCCTTATCTACTGAAGAACTTGGTACTTGGTATGGCAGTGTAGCCAATTATGCCTATTGGGGCGAAAAATTTAAGCAAACGTATTCGCATAATAATATTGATGGTCAAGGAGATCTAGTAGTGGGTCAAGATAATAAACTGATTTACCGACCTCACAAAAAAATGGCATTTAGAATACAAAAAAGTGATAGTGCTCTTGATATTTTTAGAGTGATTGCTGCAGCTATCACCACTCATACCAATCTAGAAGTGAGCTACACCGCGGCTGAATGCGCAGTGGCTTTTAACGATCAGTGGAGGCATCAATTCCCAAGCCTTCATTTTAAAGAAGAATCAGAAAATGTGTTCATAGATAAAATAAAAAAATCTAAATTTTCAAAAATAAGACTGATTACTAAGCCGACAGATAAAATGATTATCTCTGCTGCAGAAGTTAGTTGTTTTCTAAACTACAATCCGGTTCTTGCTAACGGTAGAATCGAGCTGCTCAACTACCTGCGGGAGATGGCTCTTTCTGTGGATTATCATAGATACGGCAATCTTGGTGTAAGGGAAGCAGAACACCGTAATCCCATTTTATAAACCCCCTTTTTTAACGGAGAGATCTTCTCTCCGTTTAATAAAACATCCATAAAACCTTGAAGACAAAATAATGCCAGAGTTAGTTCACCTAAAAATCGTTATCATTCTTACCTTTGGTTTTACATTAGCCAGTCTTTTGGGGTACTGCTCTATAAAATTTAAACTGTCCCCTATCATGGGATATTTAATTGCTGGATTTTTGATAGGTCCCTATTCTCCGGGTTTCGTGGCAGACAAGGAAATTTCTGAACAGCTTGCAGAAATTGGAGTCATTTTAATGATGTTTGGAGTGGGACTTCACTTCAAATGGCAAGATTTAGTAAGAGTTAAAAATATTGCGATTCCTGGGGCAATCGGACAGACTCTTTTTGCTACAGCCATCACAGCTATTGTAATGCATATATTAGGCTGGTCCTGGGAGGCGGGTATTGTATTTGGGCTTGCCATCGGCGTAGCGAGCACCGTAGTTCTTGTTCGTGTACTTGATAGTAATAATTTATTGCGCACCCAAGAAGGGAAAATAGCCGTTGGTTGGTTAATCGTAGAAGACATCATAACAGTAGCAGCGATCCTTTTAATTCCCACTCTGGCCGCTTCACTCAATGGACAAAGTTACTCTCCAGCTCAGGTAGTAGGTGCATTTGGAATGGCCATTTTTAAATTTTTTATTCTTGCCATCATTATGATTACCGCAGGCCGGCGCTTAGTAACCTATCTACTCACCAAAGTACAAAATACCGATTCACAAGAATTGTTTTTGCTATCCATTTTGGCGATTACCTTTGTAATTGCAACCGCTTCTGCTTTGCTATTTGGAACCTCTATAGCGCTAGGAGCTTTCATAGCTGGCATGTCTGCTGCACAAACTCCCTTACGTAAGGTAGTACTACAAACTGCAGAACCACTAAAAGATACTTTTATAGTAATATTCTTTCTCTCGGTGGGCATGATTTTTAATCCATTAGCCATTTTTCAGCATTTCGGAGTCTTTCTACTCATTTTGGCAATCATTGTAATTATAAAACCCTTACTAGCATTTTTAATTACTACCGTTCTTAAATATCCTCCAAAGGTTGCGGTTACTGTTGCCATCTCTCTCTCTCAAATTGGGGAATTCTCCTTTATAATGGCTGAGCAAGCTACCAAGTTCAAAATTTTACCCTCCGTTGGTTATGATATACTAGTGGCGTGTGCGCTAATTTCTTTATCGATTAACCCGTCATTATTTAAGCTTTTAAATCTTGGTCAAAAAAATTCTACTGCATAAGTAGTTACTGTAAAGCCGCTTTACATTTTTAAAGTATGGAGCTTAACTTCTTTAGAAGTTCAATAGCCCACTCTCAAACCATTAGACTCTATCAAGTCCCACATGATCTTTTTGGTAACAGATATTATCCCTAATGACTATTATAGATGAAATTCCATCTAATTTTACTCTTACCCTATGAAACAAACTACTTTATTGAACCCTCAGCAACAGCAAGCGGTAGAACACGTAGAAGGTCCTATGCTTGTTTTAGCAGGCGCTGGCTCTGGTAAAACCAGAATCGTGATCCACCGCATCTTACATTTACTTGACCTGGGTGTTCCAGCATCAGAAATTCTTGCGGTGACCTTTACAAATAAAGCTGCTGAAGAAATGAAATCAAGAATTGTGCAGCTGGCTCAAGTGCAAATCCTTACATGTACATTTCACAGTTTAGCAGCAAGAATCTTACGAGAATCGATCTCTCAATTGGGATATGCCCCTAATTTCATTATAGTAGATGAAGAGGACAGTGAAAAAACATTAAAAGATTGTCTTATCTCCCTTGGATTAAAAGAGGATAAAAGCCAGATCAAAAATTTCAGGGCGCAAATATCTCATGCTAAAAATCAGCTTTTAGAACCTGAGGCTTTTTCCCAGGAAAACCCCTCATTTTTTGAAATTTACTCCCTATATCAAAATAGACTTAAGGAGTATGGCGCTCTAGACTTTGATGATCTTCTTTTTTTAACTGTAAAATTATTTAAGCAAGAAAAAGATATCCTAACGATGTATCAAAATCGTTGGAATTTCATATTAATAGATGAATATCAAGACACTAATGCAGCTCAATATCAAGTTACTAAATTTCTATCAGGAAAGCACCAAAATGTATTTGCTGTGGGAGATCCAGATCAATCTATCTACTCATGGAGAGGGGCTAATGTGCAAAATATATTGCACTTTGAGCAGGACTATCCTGGTGCTAAGGTAGTTACCTTGGAGCAAAATTATCGCAGCTCGAATAACATTTTGAAAGCAGCTAATGCTTTGATTAAAAAGAACTCCTCTCGCTACGAGAAAAGCCTTTGGAGCGACAAGGGTGAGGGTGAAAAAATTCAATTTTTTCACGCAGATAATGAACTAAAAGAAGCAGATTTTGTAGTCTTAAAACTGATTCATTTTAAAGAAAAGCAAGGGGCTTCATTCAAAGAATGTGCGATTTTTTACAGGACTAATTTTCAATCTCGTACCTTTGAAGATGCACTACTCAAAAATGATATACCCTACATAATTGTGGGGGGTATGTCTTTCTACCAAAGAAAAGAAATCAAAGATGTCCTGGCCTTACTGAGAATGGTGATGAGTGGAAACGACTTTTTAGCATTTTC
>JBEIFG010000161.1:0-3720 GCA_040382555.1 Chlamydiales bacterium
AGATAATATAAAAAATATGTTCAAATTTAAGACAGTATTTGAACTCTTAAAATCTATTCTAAAAATTTCTGGGGCGATTTTTTTAATTTATACAGTTATGATCGATAGCCTTCCTCAAATTATATCCACAGCAGGAATCCCAGTGCTGGGAGCTGCCCAGGTTTTCGATGAATTTCTTGTCAAAGTGATTATAAGAGTGGGTATTTTCTTTTTGGTGATCGCACTTTTTGACCTCATTTATCAGAAAAAAAACTTTGAAAAAGAAATGAAAATGGAGAAGTTTGAGGTTAAGCAAGAATACAAGGATACAGAGGGAGATCCTCATATAAAAGGTAAAAGAAGACAAACCGCGCAAGAAATTGCTTATCAAGAAGGCCCATCTGCGGTAAAAAGAGCTAAAGCAGTGATTACGAACCCTGTTCATATTGCCGTAGCTATCGTGTACCAATCGGAAACTGAGCCTGCACCAAAGATAGTTACCATGGGAAAAGGAGTAATAGCCGATCGAATTATAAAAGAAGCTATTAGCTATAATATACCTATTATGAGAAATGTCTCACTTGCGCAATTACTATTTGAAAAAGGTGAAATAAACAATTTTATACCCGAAGAGACCTACCAAGCTGTAGCAGAAATTTTACGATGGATTGAAAGTTTGGAGTCAGAGGAAACGATAGGGACGGAGCTTTTTAAATGAAGAATTTTTTAGATAGAACATTAAGAAGTTTGGGTGGAGATAGAGCTTTACAGCTCATCAATAGATCCAGCGATATTATCCTAGCCTTTTTTATCGTCATTTTGATCATGATGATTATTATCCCCGTCTCTCCCGGGGTGTTGGATAACTTAATTGCCTTAAATCTAGCTATTTCTATTACTCTTTTGATGGTAGCGCTTTATATTCCCCGTGCTGTGCAACTTTCCATTTTTCCGTCCCTACTACTTATAACTACCTTATTTCGTTTAGGCATAGAAATATCTGCGACAAGACAAATCCTTCTGCATGCAAATGCAGGGCATATTATTTATGCCTTCGGCAACTTTGTGGTTGGAGGTAACTTTATTGTTGGAGCCATCATCTTTTTAATTATCACTATTGTCCAATTCATTGTGGTGACAAAAGGTGCTGAGCGCGTGGCTGAAGTAGCTGCCCGCTTTACTTTGGATGCCATGCCAGGTAAGCAAATGAGTATCGATGCGGATATGCGCTCTGGTGTGATTGATTCTAATCAAGCCAGAGAACTGCGCCTAGCGTTGACTAAAGAGAGTCAACTTTATGGAGCCATGGACGGCGCAATGAAATTTGTGAAAGGAGATGTAATTGCAGGTATCGTAATTGCAGTTATTAATATAGTGGGTGGGCTCATCATCGGTGTATCTATGCACGGCATGACGGCTATGCAAGCGGCTCAGATATATACTCTTCTGTCTATCGGTGGTGGCTTGATTGCGCAAATCCCCTCTCTTCTAATCTCTCTCACCGCAGGTATTGTCACCACCCGCGTTTCCTCAGACAAAAAAGATAGTAATTTAGGAACAGAAATATCTGGGCAGTTACTTGGTCAGCCCAAAGCGATTATGCTAGCTGCTTTAGTAATTTTTTTAATGGGTTTTATTCAAGGCTTTCCTTCCATTATCTTTTTTACCCTAGCTACCATCATCGGTGGGGTGGGTTTTGGATTTTGGTACAATACAAAAAAAGCCAAAACTAAAGCACTTGGTGCACTAACATCAGCTTCCACTCCCATAGACGTAGAGGGACATGCAGTGGTACGAGGTCCCCAAGAAGATTATGCGCTAACCCTACCTGTAATTCTTGAAGTGGGAAAGAACTTATCTCAAATGATTAAAAAAGATAAGCAGGGGGGGACATTCATCGATGAGATGATCCCCAAAATGCGTCATGCCCTTTACCAGGATTTAGGAGTTAGATTTCCCGGTGTACATGTAAAGACAGACTCACCCATTTTAGAAGCGGATGAATACTCTATTTTTCTGAATGAAGTACCTATAGTGCGAGGAAAAATACTACAAAATAGTTTATTAACTAACGAAAACCCTGACAATTTACGTCGATTTAATCTTCCCTTTACCACTACTAAAAACTCTCTTGGTCTACCCTCTATTTGGATTGATATTAAGTATCAAGACATCTTACAAAAAGCGGGTATTAAGTTCTGGAAACCTCTGGATGTAATGATTCTACATTTATCTTATTTCTATCGCCAATATGCCAGTGAATTTATTGGAATCCAGGAGGTAAGAGGAATTCTGGAGTTCTTAGAAAAATCTTATCCCGATCTAGTCAAAGAAGTTACACGTTTAGTCCCACTACAAAAGCTTACAGAAATTTTTAAACGTCTTGTCCAGGAGCAAGTTTCGATTAAGGACCTAAGAACTATATTGGAAGCTTTAAGCGAATGGGCTCAAACAGAAAAAGATACAGTGCTTTTAACTGAATATGTACGCTCTTCACTGAAGCGATATATTAGTTATAAATATTCACAAGGTCAATCCATTCTATCTGTGTATTTATTAGACCCTGAAATTGAAGATATGGTTCGTGGAGCTATCAAACAAACCTCTGCAGGTTCATATCTTGCCTTAGATCCCGACTCTGTTCAACTTATCCTCCATGCGCTGCGCTCCACGATTGCTCCGACACCCACGGGAGGACAACCACCTGTTCTTCTAACGACCATTGATGTACGTCGTTTTGTAAGAAAGTTAATTGAAGGCGAGTACCCTGATCTTTCAGTCGTATCTTACCAAGAAATTGTACCAGAAATTCGTATACAACCTCTAGGAAGAGTTCAGCTTTCATAGGAATTAAGAAAATATGGGAGATAACTTTAGCGCTCAACGTATTGCTGGAGCTCATGCAGAAAGCAATAAAATACACCAAACGCAGCAGCAAGCTGCAGCGAGCCGTTATGCCATCCAGCAGGAGAGTCAAGCCGAAGACTTTCAAGAATGGTCTGAATCTCTTAATCCTATAGCTGTGGCGGTGCGTCGATTTGATTCACTAGAATCTCGTGTGAGAAGGCGGGCTCGTGAGCAAGAAACAGAGAGAGCAGAAAAAACAGAATCCGAAACACCTCTTGTAGACCAGCTCGAGGAAGTCTCAGAGCAGTTCCATAGAAAAAATCCAGAGCTTCAGTCTCAAAATCTATTATTACTCCGGTCCAGGATAAGTAATAAAGATTCCGCGGATGAAATACTAAAAAAAGTGCTAGAATCTTATCCTGACTTCTCTCTTGCCGATGAGGCTCTTGATTTTCTTGTGGCTACCACCCAAGGAGAGCTGCAAGAAAAAGTACAAGCTTGTAAAGAAAGATTTAATGAAACCTATGGACGAGAAATTCGGGCTGGAAAAAATATTCAACTTCAGGCTCGGGAATTTTCCACCAAAGGCTTAGGTTCTCCTACAGGATTAAGAGATCTTTATAGAGAAGTAACAGGCAATCCCAGAGATGCCTTAACCCTTTTTAATGAACTCTCCTCCCAATATCCCTTTGAAAAAATGAAGACTGTTATCGCCTTTCTTTTACACTCCTTAGGAAGTGATCTGAAATCAAAAGGTCCTTCTATTCCTAGAGGGGAGCTTCACCGATTAACCACGGAAACGCGATCGTTACAAGCCATACTTGGGGTATACCGTTTTTTTTCCTCAAGGATGCCCCTAGTACGATCCTCATTCGAGAGGCAAGGATTAGCCAC
>JBEIFG010000162.1:0-3712 GCA_040382555.1 Chlamydiales bacterium
AAACCATAAATTCTGACCTACAACTGACATTGATATACTACCAAAAGGTGTTTTTTCTAAGTATTTTTTTAATATCTCCATAATTCCATGTAGCTTTTTCTCAGCGATCGTTATTTGTGCATTGAGATCAGAAAAAGCATCGACTTCTAGGCTAATTCCTACATACATTTTAAGCTTGGGCTCCGTTCCAGAAGGGCGTATCACTACCTTAGAATCATCATCGAATCGATAGGATAACACATCTGAGGTGGGAAGATTGATAGACTCTTCTAGTTGAGTGAAATGATTTTTTCTTTTTTTAGTTAAATAATCCTCACTTGTTTTAAGTTTGGCATTTAAGAGGTTTTGAAGCGGATAATTTCTTAAATGGATCATGAGTTGCTTTTGCTTTTCCATTCCTTCTTTACCGGCAGGAAAATCAATAGAATATTGAGCCTCTTTAAAAATACCGCATTGGGCATAAATATCATGTAACAGATCGAGTAAGGTTTTATTTTTTTCCTTAGCAAATAACGCAATTTCCGCAATGAGGCAGCTTGAGGCTACTGCATCTTTATCTCGTGATTGAGTCCCAACAAGATATCCATAGGACTCTTCTGCCCCAAACAGAAACTTAGGTCCCTCAGAAAGGGTTTCCCAATCGTGAATCTTTTCACCGATATACTTAAAACCAGTTAGCACCTGAACAAATTGAATATGAAATTGTGCACAAATTTTAGCAATTAGCTCTGTGGAAACTATGGTGGTTATGATGGCGTGATTGGGAGATAGAGTTTTTTTTTCTTTAAGCTGATTGCATAAGTACCATGAGCAAATAGAGGCTATTTCATTGCCGTTTAATAAAACAGGAGATCCTTTATGTAAAATAACAACTCCCAATCTATCTGCATCAGGGTCCGTTGCAAAAAAAATATCAGCTTTTGCTCTTTGCAAAAGATCAATGCCTAAAGACAGCGCTTCTCTGTATTCAGGATTAGGATAGGCCAATGTCGGAAAACTGCCATCGGGAATACACTGCTTGGGCACAAGCTCAATATCGGTAAAACCCCAATCTCTTAAAGATGGCGGTACTAGATGAATTCCCGCACCATGTAAGCTGGAATAAATAATCTTTAGAAATTTACCCTTTTCTTTGTTTCTACTTGGGAGGTTTTGTAGATGTCTTATGGCGCTTATATACTTAAGGTCCAATTCTTGTGTTAATTTATGGATTAGAGGATCAGATTCATCGGATATAGGAATGTCATCATAGGATTGTATAGATAAAACTTCTTCTATAATCCCTTTATCATGAGGGAAAACGACCTGTCCTCCATCAGACCAATATACTTTGTATCCATTATATTCTGCTGGATTGTGAGAGGCTGTGATCATCACTGCTGCATTGCAGTTGAGCTCCCTACAAGCAAAGGAAATAAATGGAGTCGGTCTAATCTCGGTGAATAAAAAAGATTCAATACCAGCTGCTGCTAGCACTCTAGCCGTTTCTGTGGCAAATAGAGGAGATTGATGTCTTGAATCAAAGCCAATGGCTACTTTGGCAGGATTAGCAGATGCATGTTTTTTTATGTAATTAGCAAGTCCGAGGCTTGCTCGTCTAATTGTATAGATATTTACGCGATTCGTTCCCAATCCCATAATACCTCTTAGCCCCCCCGTTCCAAAGGTTAAATCGGTATAAAAGGAATCTCTTAGCAAAGAAGGATTTGTAAGCTGGAGCTCTCGAATAGAATTTTTTAAGCTCTCGTCAAATTTGCCATTTAACCAACGATCTATTCTTTGACTGGTAGCAGAATCGATTTCCATAGAATTACCCTCTCTCTTGCTTAAGAGGTGAGTTTCTCATATGATGGATTTAGTTCAAAGAAAGTTGTTTTTGAATTTCTTCAAGGGATATTAGATCAGCATCAGGATGATTGATTCCTTCACAACGTCCTGATTCTTCTAGCCAAGCTTCTTTAGATGCAACAAGCTCGGGCCACCAGGGATAGGTTCTGCATTGCTTGGGCCTGGTGTTATACAGTGTGCAGGTATTATTTTCTAAAAAAACGCAGTCGTAGGTTTTGGGGTGCTCTAATAAAGCTCTTCTTCCATAAATACTGCGAGTAAATTTTCTTACGAAGCTTTCAACGGAAAGATTGAGAAATTGGGACATTTCTATGATTTCATCATCACTAATCCAAACATATCCCGGAGAACCAGTGCAGCAAGCTCCACATTGGGTGCACTTGAAGTTAAGTCCATCTTTATACCAGGGAAACTTCTGATCTTTACTCATAATAACTCAAAATGATTTTGTTTTGCGATCGTCCAATGGGAGCTACTGGAATTGTGCGGCTTCCAACTATAAGAAGATATATTACAATGGTTATCAGAAAATTCTAAAAGATTCCAAGAACCTTTTTTTTCATGGGCTGTGCAACCAGAATCTAATATTATAGGTAGCCCTGCCTTCCGCAAATCTGAAATGGAGTGTCTGTGAGTATGTCCATGAAGGTAAAAGAGGATATTGGGGAATTTTTGTAGCAAATTTCGCAAAGCGGAATCTCTGTCTAGGTGTTTGCGCTTTTGGTCTGAGGTAAAAAGGGGGAAATGATTGGCTATAAGGATCTTGTCACTTTTGGGGATTTCTTCGAGCGCTTTTTGTAGGGAAGCTTCTATTTTCTCAGAGAATAATCCGTTGCAGGATAGCAGCGGGGTCGAAAGAGTGGTATCTAAAGCAATGATCCAATAAGAGGCTCCAAGCTTTACAGCGGCTAATTTATCATCTTTTAAATTGTAATTTAAAAAAGAGGGGGAGATGTTATCGAATTTGCTGCGGAAATGGTCGTAGAAAATTTGCTTTTGATAGTCTTTATTTGTATAGTGATCGTGATTACCCGGAAGGGCTATAACTTTTAGACCAGCTTCTTGGAGCAAGGAAATAAATTGGTAGGCTTTCTTAAACTCTTGGTGTCTGGATGTGGTGCTCAAGTCTCCAGAAATAACTACATAGTCGACAGCTAAATTTTTAAATAGCTGAATCAACTCAAAGATTTTATCGTGTTGAAACTCGCGCATTCTTCTAAATAAAAGATTGAAATTCCCAATCCACCTCTTAGAGGTGAAATGAATTGGGTTCAGTGTTAATTTAGAGAAATGCAGGTCAGAAATATGGGCTAGACGAAACTGATTCGACCTAGAGAAAATGTCTGTCATATTAAAGCCTTTAACCTAAAAATAAGAACCTATATTTTAACCCAAAGATCTCTTTCTTAGGTAAAAAAAAAGCAGACGAAATCTATTTTCTTTTTGCAGATTTTCTAAATATTTTTTCTGCATTCGTTGTGTTTTGTTTTACAACTGTTTTAATCCATCGCTGCCCTTCTACATGGGGGTGAGCAGGAGGTGATTGTTCAGAAGTCATGCCAGTATTCGTTCTTTTTGAATGCTTACTTTGAGCCTTAGCTTTCTTCCTATGGATAGACTTTTCCATGCTTACTAGATGAGCGCGGTCAATTTTTGCTTTTTTACTTGGAATAGGAGCAAGCATCTCAGCTTCAGTAGGATATCTTCGCGGCATCGTCTTTGTGATCGAGTCTTCCTTAGATTTCAGGTCCTTTTTTACAGTTTTTATTACCTTTTTTTGAACTCTAAGAGATAACTGCTGCTTACCTTTATTCATACTACACTCGCTAAAATAAAATTATAATATTAAATCCTTAACTTAAAT
>JBEIFG010000163.1:0-3707 GCA_040382555.1 Chlamydiales bacterium
TATCCACGATAATTCTCCAGAGCAAATCAGCAAAACTTTCAAAGCTGAGCATGCTGATGAGCCATTGAAGTGGATATCTCATGAGACCATTTATAAGTATATTTACGCCTTGCCCAAGGGTGAACTTCGTAAGTGAATTACCTCCCATTTGAGATCGAAAAGAAAACTCAGAAAGGACAGAAGTTCATCTCACGCTCAAAGAGGTCAAATACCAGATGCAACACCTATTTCTGAACGGCCTAAAGAAGTAGATACTGGATTAGTTCCAGAGCATTGGGAAGTCATCTAAAAATTGGTTTGGCTTGATAGTGCTATTTTTTTATTGTTGAAGTTCAATCTTGCCGGGCTAATCCTTTTTTGACATTTTTTTGTGGATGCTTAATCAAGTAGCTATTTCCTTAATGAGCAGGCCAAGAGTTTTTAGCTCTTTGATTTTCGAAGGAGTACCGTGCATAAAAATCTCCTTATTTTGAAAAGATTTCCGGATTTTCTTTGGCTGTTTGGATGTATTCTTCTGTTCTGACTTTGCTTTTATTAAAGGTGCCATAAGCTCTTGTCTTTTTGTTTAACCAGGAGTATCATTCCTGGTTAAACAGTAAAAGTTCTCGATTCCAAAAATCTTAAAAGGATCTGAAAATGGTATCCGATGTTATTTTATTTACATCTGAGCAGTCGGAGAAGGCCTATATAGATATCACGGCAACTTTAGCTGAAGGTTTTGGTCTGAAAACGATATTTACTTGAGTAACTTTTTAAAATGAAAAAAGAACTTATGAAAAAGCTTCAAGGACCTGATCCACACTGCCTTTTTCCAATAGAAGGCTATGATAAATTGATTTTTCTAAAAGACCACATTAAGGCCTCCAATATTTTTGTAGGAGAATATAGTTATTTTGATGATAGACGAAATGGGGCGGATAAATTCGAAGAATATAACGTGCTATATAACTATGATTTTTCTAAAAACAAACTAGTGATTGGTAAATTTTGCGCTATTGCGGCAGAAACCAAATTTATTATGACAGGGGATCATAAGCTTGATGCCTTTAGTACATATCCATTTCCAATTTTTGGAAAAGGATGGGAGAGCGCATACAATATTAAAGACCTTCCCGTTAAAGGAGATATAATCATCGGTCATGATGTCTGGCTTGGTTATGATTGCTTGATTAAAAATGGAGTAACTGTAGGAAATGGAGCGATAGTTGCTGCAAGAGCTGTTGTCACAAAAGATGTTCCAGCTTATGCAATCGTTGCAGGCAATCCTGCAAAAGTTGTGAAGATGCGCTTTAATGAAAAGACAATACAGAAGCTTGAAGAAATCAGTTGGTGGAACTGGGAAATCGAAAAGATTACTAACAATCTCAAAGCTATTTCGAGTCTTGATCTAGTCGAATTGGAAAGAGCTTTTAAGGATTAACGTGTATTAGATACTCGTGTCTTGCAAAGGTTCTATACGATAGATTTGTATAGATTTTAATTAGTGGCAAGGTTAGCTCTTTTACACATTAGCAATTATTGAAATATTTTTATTTAATTCATAGAAACACGTATTGGTTCATCTTAATTTCAGCCCCCCCAATAATTTAAAGGGGGTAAGAATGTATGTTGCCTGAAGTCATAAAAATAAAAAACTTGTCGATGCTGAAAAAATATTGATAGCTTGTTGAAAAACTACGTCACCCTTACACACATTGAATAGCTTTAGATCCGACCTATAAGCAGAAAAAGCACTTTGCAAATACTTGTGGAGCTGCTCGATTGAAATGGAATCGGGCCTTGAATAAATGGAAGGAAAAATATAAAGCTGGGATTAAAACTTCAGCTTTTTTTGAATTCAGGTAATCTAGGAAGCTATCATAATTCGATTAGCAAGATCTGAAAAAAACATCGGACTCCAGATATCCAAGACTGCAGAATCCAAAATGAATGGCCTTACGTCATTTTTAGCAGATTCCCAATCCATTATATGAAATTTATCGTTTAATTTTTTTACAAGCAAATCTCTAGAAAGTTTTTCATGATCTTTTAAAAAACCGCTTTGCTTTAAAGCTGCATTTAAATAATTCAGATCAAGAGGGATGTTTTTGGTAATATACCAGATAAAATCGAAATAATCTCTTCCTTTGACTCTCCCTTTCCAACCACGACATAAAATAGCATGGATTTTTCCAGCAAATAAACTAGATGTTGTAAAAGTTAAAACGTAGAAAGGTGAAGGATTGATTACAAGCTTCTCCTCAAATTTAAACGCGGCCGGAGGATCTGTATCGATTTCAATTTTGATTTGTACTTTTTGATTGTGATTGATTTTTTTGGAAGCCTCTTGCTCACCAATAGTCAAAAGAAGCTCTATCGTACTCATTTTCAAAAATGCTGATTGTATTGAGGTGTCTATAGATTTAAGCTTTTTTTCTATTTCAAGATTGAAACCCATAGATAACAATTCTTTCTTCATACCCAAAAGAAATGGCGTAAAATTAAACGCTTCATCTTTATCAAGCAGTGTAAAATCAAGATCTTCACTAAATCGATTCAATCCATATAAAATTCTTAGAGCTGTTCCACCATAAAAAGCAGCCTTTTCGAAAAAACCCACGCGTTTTAACCCATATAAAGCAGCTTGTTGCAGAACTTCTCTAAGCTTTGTCTGTTCACTAATTTTATTTTCATATTGATTTATAAGCTGATCTATAAATAAGTTTTTCATAAAAGACCTAATACCTCTACTAAAGTATTTACAATTTGTGATTTGTATGCAGTTTTAATTTCTAAAAGATGACTTTTATTAAAAGTTCTCAGTTTGTCTAAATCGATTCTTCTTCCTTCTTCTAAATCAGCTAGTAAATCTTCAGCTTTCAGATGCTTGCTTTTAAAATAGACGAGATCTGCGAGTGCTTTTTCAGGGCTTGCGATTAAAAAATTTCCAAGAATATTTGTACCAAGTGATTGCCCGATAGAAAATTTAGGCAACGATAATTGTTGATAATAGAATTCTCCTATTCCCGTTTTAAATTTTTTTGATCGTATGAGAGACACGCTTGTAATTGCATAAACTCCTTCTGGAATTAATCCGTAGTAAGAAAGAGCCCACTCTAAGCTAACGTAAGATGGCCCATAAAGTTGATTGGCTATTTGTCCATACGGAATAGGTTGATGTTCAATTAATTCTGGAATTAAATAAAAACCATTTTTTAATCGAACTAATTCCCCGTTTTTTACAAGCCTTGATAGAAAATCATTGGGGTTAGAATACCCTCTTAAAAAAGGAAGCAACGATCCGTTATCCACGTAGGGTAATTTACAAAACTTTAAAATGGGATGCATGAATCATATCTCCTACTACAATCTTATTTTAACATAAAACTCCAATATAATTGGATAATTATGATGAAAAAAAATATTTTTCAGCAAAAAAATCCAAAAAAATTGGATTTTAGTGAAAAAATATTGAATGTAAAAGCTTAAGACGCTTATTTTAAATCTTTTAAACTTAAATGCAGAAGAGCGCTATCAATTTGGACCGAATTGATCATTAAAATTAAATCACTCACCTTACGCAACCAACTTCAAAAGATTGTAATTTCTTAAGCTCCTCGTAAGCTATACCGCTAGTGATTGAAGAAACGATTTGATAAAAATTCAGGTTGACATGCAACATGTTAATTATGATTTTCTTAAACGATGCAGAACGAGCACAACTTAAA
>JBEIFG010000164.1:0-3701 GCA_040382555.1 Chlamydiales bacterium
AGGAGGAAACTCTAAAAATCTTTCATGAAAAGGATTTTAATCGTTGGCGTCAGCAATACTTCAAAGATTTTCTTAAACAAAAAAGAAAAGAGGAAAAAGAAAGAAAAAAATACGTTCAGCCCTATACAGATTACCTTGAAAAAATTGAAAGAACTCTCTTTAAAGAATTTTGGGATCAATACAAATCGCTATTTTTAGACTTAATCATTCAAGGAAAACCCAGGTGGAATCGTCAAGAATATCCGCAAATTGATCCATATGTAGATAGACTTCTTATCCTAAAAAAGCAACTCAGCCATGAAAAATGCTTAGCTCAGCTAGAACATGCTTTTTCAAAAATGTCTGTGTCTTCTGCTTTAGATCAAATAAAAGCAGCCACGAATTTTGCTGAAATGAAACAGCCTCTCTGGGGTAAGTACCGCTCCCTAAGAACCACCCAAGGAGAGCAGCAGCTAAAACACTTAGCTGGCGCGTTTTACCCTTTATCCGGCTATGGATATGGAAGATCCCAAGCCTTTAGACAAACTGCTGCACAAGGATCTGTGTTTAAGCTTGTAGTAGCTTATGAAGCCATGAGAGAGAGATATTTTAAACTAAAAGAACAACATCAAAGCTTAGCTCACATCAATCCTTTAACTCTTGTTGACCAGCTAAAATTAGAAAAAATTGGCACAAACCAGCAAATTCTTGGATATACATTAGATGGTGATCCCATTCAAAGATATTTTAAAGGAGGTAGACTTCCTCGAAGTCACCCCAACATAGGAAGAATTGACGTATGTGGCGCACTTGAGCAGTCCAGTAACTTATACTTTGCTTATCTTGCCTCAGAATATATTGAAAGCACAGCTAAGCTTGAAGAAACCACAAGAAATTTCGGATATGGCAACAAGACTGGAATATCACTACCGGGGGAAATTCCGGGTAATATCCCCAAAGACATTCATGACAATAAAACAGGATTATATTCTTTTTCAATAGGGCAGCATTCCTTAGTGGTAACTCCCCTTCAAACAAGCGTAATGCTCTCAGCCATTGGTAATAAAGGTCAAATTCTAAAGCCTCAAATGGTTAAACTAACGGAAGGGGCTTGCTTGTCCATGGATAAATCTCCATTTTTACAAGATTCTTATTCGTTTAAAGAATCCCTTTCTTTAGTAGGAATTGACTTCCCACTCTTCACAGAACCTCTTGGGTGCAAGCAACAAGATAACACTGAATTTTCAGGTAAAGAGGTCCTTAGAGAAATATTTATGCCTGATGAAATAAGAAATAAACTGATTGAGGGAATGCAAAACGTGATCAATGGTCCCAAAGGAACAGCTCGTCCCAACGTGATCAAAGCTCTTTGGACTGATCCTAAAATTTTAAAAGATTATGTTGATCTACGCTATCAATTAATCGGTAAAACTGGCACAGCAGAAACACTATATAAACAATGGATAGATTCGGAATCTTTAGCTGAAATTAGCAATAATATATGGTTTGGGGGATTAAGTTTTTATCCTAATGAAGATGGCAGTACTAACTGGGATGACCCCGAACTTGCTATAGTGATTTATTTAAAATTCAGCGATACAGGAGGAAAAGAAGCAGCTCCTCTTGCCGCTCAAATGGTCGCTAAGTGGAGAGAAATTTGCCAAAAACACGGAGGCAATAGCTCTTTTGAGGGGGAATAAAATTCTTAAATGTAAGCTCATACGCTTTCATCGACAATCATGCAATGATGAAAAAAGTGTATTTAAAGATCCTTGGAAAAATGTATCAATTTTCATGAAAATATACATGCCTAAAGAATTGTATAGTCTTATCGAGTCCCTGTGTTATGGAAACCTTAGGATTCCAGTTTAATAGGGTCTGAGCTTTAAGGATATCAGGTTTTCTTTGCTTTGGATCATCTGGAGGTAATTCCTCAAATATCAAGTTAGAGGAAGAGCCTGTTTTTTCTAAGATTAAAGAAGCCAGCTCTGAAATAAGAAACTCTTTGGGATTTCCTAGATTTATGGGACCTAAACAATCCTTAGGGCTCTGCATAAGAGAAATAAGCCCTTCCACTAGATCATCTACGTAACAAAAAGATCTTGTCTGATTCCCACTGCCATATATTGTTATTGGTTTTTGAGATAAAGATTGGATGATGAAATTTGACACAACTCTGCCATCATCAGGTAACATTCTTGGCCCGTAGGTATTAAATATTCTGGCTATTTTTATAGGAACATTAAAAGTCCTATGATAATCAAAAAACAAAGTCTCTGCACACCGTTTCCCTTCGTCATAGCAAGAACGCACACCTATAGGATTCACATTACCCCAATAAGATTCAATCTGAGGATGAACAATAGGATCTCCATAAATTTCACTAGTTGACGCTTGCAATACAGGAATATTTCGATCTTTAGCAAGCTCGAGGGCATGAAGAGCTCCAAAAAAGCTTGTTTTCATGGTAAAAATGGGATCCATCTGATAATGCTTGGGCGATGCAGGGCAGGCTAAATTAAAAATTCCATCTACTTCTAAATCATAGGAGTTGCACACATCATGCTCAAGTAAAGTAAATCTACTATGTGTTAGTAATCTTTCCACGTTAGACTTTCTTCCTGTAAAGTAATTATCCATGCATACAACACTGTATCCTAATTCTATTAACTTCTCACACAAATGAGAACCAACAAAACCAGCTCCACCAGTAACAAGAATTTTACCCTCTTTAGGCAATACCATTGTGCCAACTCCCTTCTGAATAAAAGCTAAATATTTTTTAATGGTCCGATTGTAGCGACAATCGAACATTTTCTAATAAATCTAAAGATCATCAATGTAAATAGGGGGGAATTAAAGATTTTTTTTAAGTAAAAAAACTACCTACTTCCAACCTTAGTAAGTTTATATATTATTTTGGATTACCTCCAGAAGAAAGAAATTCATTTTGGTCTTTGGATGAAGCCCTAATGAAAAGCTCGCAAACTTAAAATGGCTGGATTCAAGTTTTCAACACACCCATCATTTTTTTAAATTCTTTTATTGGTGTTGTTCAACCTAGAAACTTTCTAGGCCTGTTATTTGTCCTCTCTTTGCATGTACGTGAGATCGATCTTTCCTAAGCCTTTCGTTTAGATCTTAGAGAGTGGGTAAAAATCTCTCGCAACTATCCCTTTGGAAAGTTTCATCTGATTTGCTACGGAGAGTTGTCTTCTATTCATTGCTTAACTGCTCCATACCAAATTTCCGGCCTAGTATCTATAATGGGCTTTCTTCCTATCTGGGAGAGTAAGCCTTACTACATGGATATGTTCCCTTGATGGAGAGTATGCAAATCGAGTTTTACATCGCTTTAATTCCCTAGAGATTGTGGTATGAGAACGATTTAACTCTTTAACTCTCTCTGTTTGCATTGCCTTGGTTAACCAAGACATGGGTCTTTTCTCTTTTTTCTATGGTTAAGTCTTCTGTAATTCATGCTTATAGAATCCCATAATCTTAATAAGGGTGGATTAGTTGATCGAACCCAGATTTTCTTAAATTTAACGCATATAATTATGTTGCTTCATCGAAAATTTGAATTCTGATTAATCTTTGAATTTGTATTTTTGTAATACCTTTTGATCTTGCTACCATTTCCTAGACATAAAGAACATAGACGAGAGAAAATAGAAACCAATAAGGAACGTCTATGGAAAAACAAAGAAAATATGATCGCG
>JBEIFG010000165.1:0-3692 GCA_040382555.1 Chlamydiales bacterium
ATATTAACCCTTTTAGCTCGAAGTACTTTATTGGGAAGTATGTTGCAGTGTACTTGTGCAATCATTCAATATTTTTCTCAAAAACCTTTAGGTTTGAAGTATCTTGGGGAATTAAATTTTAAAGCTCAGGGATTTATTCCTTCTTTTATTTTTCCAAATGATGGAAGTCTTTGGATGTTTGATCATTTTTTTTCACCTGGCATGCAGCGTATTATAGCAAGAGCATATGGCACTTTTTCCGATCCAAATATGTTAGCTGGTTATATGGTATTCGCATCGATGAGCTCTATGTATTTATTTATGAAAGAAAAAAAATCCATTTACCAATCTTTCATATTAGTAGCAGTTTTTTTGCAAATTTTCACCGCAGTAATTACATATTCAAGATCTGGATTTTTTGGAATTATTCTAGGTGCTTTTAACTTCTCTGCTTTTTTACTTTGGCAACTTAGAAATAAAAATAATTCTTTTAAAGATAACAGAGAAAAAGCTTTACTAAATTCAAAGTTAAAAAAAATTACGTTAGTTGTCGTTTCTTCTTTTATAGTTTGTTTTAGTCTATTTTATCATCAGCTTTTGCAAAGAGGTGGATATGTAAATTATAAACATACTCCTGCTCAGGGTTCTGATCAGGAAAGAAAGATTTATCAAGATATAGCTTTATCCTCCATTCAGCAGAATCCTTTTAAGGGTGTAGGGTTTAATAGTTCACAATTTGACATCAAAAAGAAAGCAGAAGAAAAACATCTTCCCTATTATATTTCTCATCCTGTGCACAATATTTTCCTTTTGATAGCTTCGGAGAGTGGATTAGTTGCCTTGGGGTGTTTTGTGGTATTTTTGGCTCATTCTGTGATTTCTATGCTTCGCCGAGGACTAAATATGGAATCCATTTTTTTAATTTCTATTTTTGTCCCTTTTTTAGGAATAGCTTGCTGTAGTCATTATTTTTTTTCTTGGACCTCAGGAAGGCTTATGTTTTTCATACTTATGGGATGTATTTGTCTTGCCGGTAGACCCGAAGAAGCACCTATAGAAAAAACATCTCTAATTCCTCAAAGAGCTTAAAATAAAAAAAGGCCGCTGACTTTCAGCGACCTCAAAGAACATAAAGGCGAATTTTTGTAATACCACTCTAGAGTCTAACCTAGAGTGGTGGTAATGAGGATTATCCTCTAACGTTGTTAGAAGCTGCGCTCTGCACCTGGTAGTTAAGAGCTTGCATAATTTCTTCTTGTATTTTAGAAACGTTGCCCTGCATAGTTTGAGCAAGGTTTTTAGCCATATCCACGTTGTTTGAAGCCATGGAGGCTTTAGCTTGATCGTTTCCTTCATCCAATTGATACTTAGCTTGAAAAGCTTGCGCAGTACCATTTGCTACTGATGTGGCTAACTCTTGGTACATTTTTACAGTAGTTTGCTGTGTTTGGTACTTAGTATAAGAGTTATTTAACGATCTAGAAGCATTTTCCTGCGCAGCAGAAAGCTTTGTATCGAACTCTCTTAACTCCTCAGGAGACATCTCTTCGATGGCAGCTTGGTTGAGGTTTTTAGGAGTAGTAGTGTCGTGATCGTCTACATAGATAATCTCTTCCTTTTTCTTCGCAGCCTCTGTAAGAGATCTATTTCCTGAAAGCAGCTCATTTTTCCTGTTTTGTATCGCTTGATGGGGCCCTTCATTCATAGGCTCTGAACGAGTACTATTTTGTCCAGGCCCTTTATTTTTTGCGTCTTTATAGTGCTCATTAAGTCCTGATAAATTTTCCTGCTCCACTTGAGTTGCATTAATTTCGGTTTTGATACCTTGATAACCCCCCATAGAATAGCCTATTCCGACAACACTAATACCTGCTGAGGCAAATGACATCCCCATCTGGCAATACGTTTGGTTAGCTCGATCGTTGGCTGCTTCTTGGGTTAATCGTGCATTTGATTCAGCAGTTTGAGCATTAGCTACTGCTTCCATCCCACATTGCTTATTATATAAGTTCATTAGCTCTACTAGTACCTCTAAGAGCTCTGACATCGCAGCTCTTGCATAGGCCTGAGGACCTGAGCTCACTTGACCCCAAGAGAATCCTGTGTTCTCGGAGGAAGAAGTGTAGCTAGTAGGATTTTTCCACGTGTGAGTAGAGGCAGTTGATGTATTTGTTGACATAACTTTTTATCCTTTTTTATCTTTTTAAGTGTATGCTCTGCTTATCATCGAAGCTAAGCTTGATTGTACAGAGCTGAGCACAGTTGAAAGACTTAACATGTTTTGTAAGTTTGTTCCATCTTCTCCCGCTGTTTGCTGAGCTGCTTGTGTAGCTGCATCACACATGTTTTGTGCAGTCTGAGCAGTAGTAGAATCAGTTTGGTATTTAGCTTGGGCTTCTGCAATTTGGTTTTGTTTATCGTCTTGAGAAGCACCACCGTTTACGATTTCTGATATAGAGTTTGCATCACTGGTAAGTTGATTATCCCAAAATCCGTAGTAATCATCTTCTAGCTGAGCATTCAATGAAGTCATGTTTTCATCAGCGATCTGCATCCACTCCATGGTGCTCTGACCGTAGGTTAAAGCTCCTAGCATAGCCCAAAGAAAGCTTTTTGAAGAATCTGTTGACATAGTTTACCTCTCTCCTTGCTTAGGATACTTTTTGATTATTTACAAAGGCTGCATTCTGTGTACATTCACTTTGCTGCATAGAGTTATCGATACCTACGTACTGATTGTACTGGTCTATGTAAAACTGCTCTTGAGATTGCAATGTGGTAGAAATGCTACTTACAGCGGAGTTAGCCTGCTGGAAAGCTCCCTGTACTGTTTTAATGTTTTGTGAAGGTATCGCGTTATCTGAAGATGTCGGCTCACTAAACCAAGATTTTACATCATTTGACATATTAGCAGGATTACCCCAGTCTGTTGTTCCGAAAACTCCAGCTATAGTATTGCAATCATCTTCAATATTTGCTGCATCTGTAGCACTAAGTGGCGCTCCAGATCCTGCTGACCAGTATCCTGGATTATCAGAAGAAAGATAAGAGGCCCATGAGTTTAAAGACTGAACGTTGTTATACATATCTGCCATTTGTTCAGGAGATGCACTTCCTCCAGCATTGAAATCATTTTCTGCGCAGCTTACAAAGTTTCTTAAGTCAGAAGAGATGTTTTGCGAGTCAGCAAGTAAAGTAATCGTGTCTTCCTGGAATGAAAGCATAGCAGGAAATACACTAGTAAATAGGTACATGAGCGCTAAGTCTGTTTTACCTTCTGCAGCAAGTTCGTTCATTTGAGCAAGAGCTGCATAAAAGGCACTCTCATCGATAGAAATTTTTTGTGAATCAGCATACCACTGATTTACATCATTTTGCATCTGAGCATTGTTAGCATCAGCTGTATTACTAGATCCCGCTGAGGAACCTGAAGGTAATGATGAAGGTGGAGGAACTGACATATTTTTTTTCCTTTTTTATGTTCTTTTATATTTATTATTCGCCTATGACTTAATTTTAAATTATATATATTAATTTTCGTTAAAGATGAGTATTTTTTATGATAAACGATAAAATTTGTTTATAAATGACTAGTTTTGAGTAAAATACGCAAAATAAAAAAAAAGCCCTAGAATAGGGCTTTGGACAAAAAATAAAAAAATGAGGGAAATTTTTCTAGCTCACTCTATTACAGCATGTTGCGGTATTAGATC
>JBEIFG010000166.1:0-3654 GCA_040382555.1 Chlamydiales bacterium
AAGGCATCCTTAAATATTCGTACTTCGTAGGAATACTTCACTTTTTGTATTTTTTCGCTAGAAGATGTTTGCATAGAGGCAATATTAGCCATCCAAGTCTGGCCGTTTGCTTGATCTGTTACATTTACGAAGCCTGTTTCAGTCGTGCTGGATTGGCTAGATGAAATCGGCAACGTTTTCGATGTGAGCGAATATTTACCTGCGGCTAGAGGTTGAATGAGGTTCACCTCCACCGAGGTCTTACTGGCTTTTGCCGGCGTCATGGTGAATCCAGCGATTGGACTCATACTTACTAGTGACACTAATGAAACAATCGCTATTTTTTTTAAGTTCATTGGCTGTTCCTTTTGATAAAAAAACTACTTTTTTGAAAAAAGAGATCTACTAAAAAATGCAGTATAAAGGTGGTAATACCTGTTTCAATTTTTTTTTGCACTACAAGTTTTGCAAAAGGTTAGAGTGTGGATTTAATTTTTTAGTCTATCTAAATTAGATGTCCTAACCACTTGCCATTCTTTGGTATTTTCATCGTAGGCTGAATACGTGATTAGATAGCCAGTAGCTGTAGATTGAATTTGCACATCAAACTTAACCTCTTTTTTTAAAAAGATAGAATAACCTTGTCCTGTAGCTTCAAATTGATTATTTTTTCCGGCATTCACTACTCCAAACATGTAACCGCCACGATCGGATACAAAGAAATATCTTACTGTATTTAAGGCATCTCTAAAGATTCTTACGTAGTAATAATGTTTCTTAGGTAGCAGGTTGCCGTCAGGTTGTTTTTCTTCAGACACAACCTTATCCATCCAAGTCTGGCCGTTTGCTTGATCTGTTACATTTACGAAGCCTGTTTCAGTCGTGTTGGATTGGCTAGATGAAATCGGCAACGTTTTCGATGTGAGGGAATATTTACCTGCGGCTAAAGGCTGAATGAGGTTCACCTCCACCGAGGTCTTACTGGCTTTTGCCGGCGTCATGGTGAATCCAACGATTGGACTCATACTTACCAGTGACACTAATGAAACAAGCGCTATTTTTTTTAAGTTCATTGGCTGTTCCTTTTGATAAAAAACTACTTTTTTGAAAAAAGAGATCTGCTAAAAAATCCAGTATAAAGGTGGTAATACCTGTTTTAGTTTTTTTTTGCACTACAAGTTTTGCAAAAAGTTAGAGTGTGGATTTAATTTTTTAGTCTATTTAGCGAAGTAGTTCTAAAAACTTGCCATTCTTTTGTATTTTCATTTTGTACTGAGTAAGTTACTTCATAGCCGGTGGGTATTGACTGAATTTGCACGTCAAGCTTACCCTCTTTCTTTAAAAAATAGATTAAACCTTGTCCTGTAGCCTCAAATTGATTATTTTTTCCGGCATTTACTACTCCAAATATGTAACCGCCACGATCGGATACTTTAAAATATCTTACTGTATTTAAGGCATCCTTAAATATTCGTACTTCGTAGGAATACTTCACTTTTTGTATTTTTTCGCTAGAAGATGTTTGCATAGAGGTAATATTAGCCATCCAAGTCTGGCCGTTTGCTTGATCTGTTACATTTACGAAGCCTGTTTCAGTCTTACTGGCTTTTGCTAGCTTCGTGTTGAATCCAACGGTTGGACTTGTAGAAAGAAGGGGATGATTTAGAAGGAAAGCTCTTAGTGGATCCCATTTAAGGTCTTTTCTTCCCTTTACCAAGAGAATCCAAAAAAAAATAATTTAATATTAATAATGTTTAGATAAAATATAACTTAAATAAAAAAAATTATAGTAATGAGAAACTAATTTCAAATTTAGGGTAGAATAATGTTTCCAACCTCTTTACCTATACCCATGCAGATACATAGAGCTCATGCTTTCGGTCATACAAAAGATGAAGACCAGGAATTTTTTATACGCAATTCAGACGTCTGCATTAATCACTGCGTAGAAAAAATCTTCAAAAAATATCTTTCCCAAAAAGCTGAGAACCCTAGCACTTCCTCATGTTTTGCAAAAACCATTGACATGACTAGCTCCTTTAGAAAGAAGATAGCTCTAAAACAGGAAGAAAAAAATGCAAAGGCACAAGGCTTACCGTATGATCCAAGCACATGTAGATTTGGAGTAAGCCGCTTGAAAGCTGAGCTTCCCACTGTTTATGAAGTGGTTTTAGGTAAATTATATGAGCCCACTGGGAATAAATTAGCTACGCAAATAACTCAATCTCTCGAAGCATGCAAAGCCTTTGATGAGTTTTTAGGAACAGAGGTGTCCTGTGCCACTCTGGACAGATCTTCCCTATCCTACAGGGATGAAAAAGGGCTTTTTCTTCACATAGACTGGAAGTTTTTTTGTAAAGAAGAGATTGATCCATCTGCAGCAGATCCTACACAAGTAAAAATGGAAGATCTACTCTCGTCGGAGAAGTTCATGATGCAAATAAATGAACTACAAAAATCAAAGGGAGGCATAACTAAAGCCGATTTGGAAGAGATCACCAGCGCTTCTGCTTTGACCCTTGTTAGGCAAAGAAAAGAAAGGAATCCGGCGCAATTTTGGTTCCATAGGGATATAAGTATATTAAAAAAAATGCAACAAAAATGGGAAGTGTTTCAGTCCTTGCGACCAAGCGATATCTCTTCAAGTCTTGATCCAAATGGCTTTATCATAGGGACCTTAAGTTACTCTATACAAGGAAAAGCTCCTGTAGTCCTTACAAAGTATTCCACTTACTTTGAGTCTAGACCTAATGAATCCAAAGAGGATATCTTAGTAAGAATTCGAAAAAAATCATTCGTAACCCTTTGTCATCAAGATGTAACCGATTTAAACACCACATTATCAGATGCGAACTTATATTTTGATGATGCTATCCACTGGACATCTGATCAAGGGATCGATGCTCTTCAAGATACCGTGGGGAAAATGATCTTTCTTCTTGCCCACAATCATAGAGATATGCGCGGAACTGCTGCTGAAACAGAGTGGATTGAAAAAGCGATATATAAACTTCATGGATTTGAACTACCCCATGATGAACAAAGAATGCCAGATTTGATTGCATTCGGCAATTATGATATGAACGAATATCTTGTGGAATATAAAAGATCTACTCCATTAAAAACCGCATAGCCCTTTTGCATTTACATTCGATTAAAGTTTGCAAGAGTGCTCTAAAGCACCTGCAATATGACAAGCATCGCAGCTGCAAAGAACTGTAGAGTCGATGACTTCTCCTTCTGCATGAAACCCGCAGCTTTCATAAAAGCCTTCTAAATCTTTAATTGCAAACCACCCTCTTTTTGGATCCATAGCTAGTAAATGGACCTATTTCTTTCCCTAGGGAATACACCTCCCAGAGCCTGTAGGTATTCCAAGTGGTTTCCCAAGTAAATCCCATCTGAGCATTAGCTCAGTTGCCGCATTGGAACATGGACCTGCCACTCTCCCCCCAGAATGGTTTAAAAGACCCAAAAACACCCACCCATTCATGTACACTTAAGAAAGGTAGGGTAGGTCTTAAAATTTCTTAAACCTCTAATTCACTGTAATTAAGTGCAATAGATATAAAGCCCTTCTTTGTACCGGACAAAAAATAATTTAGTGAAAATAACTCGTTGGATGTGAACTATAGCTGCCTGAGTCTAGACAACTTAGGAGCAGATATGAATCAC
>JBEIFG010000167.1:0-3641 GCA_040382555.1 Chlamydiales bacterium
AAGGTTCTGTGTATAACGCACCAGTGCGATTGTGATATAAAAATCTATAAGTCTAAAAATAACTACTACTTTAGTTTTTCATTGGATTGGCAAAGCTCAAGACCTCTTGTACCTCATGAGCGCAAGCTTGAGGGGGTGAAAAGTATTAAGCTTAATCATAAAAAGATCTCAAGTCTAACTATGCGATGTCATAGCTCCGGTGTATTTCAACCACAGGTAGCCTTAGGTTTTTTTCAAAAATTAGAGGACCAGTCTGAGAGCTTGTGGATTGATTTACGAAAGTCTTATATAAGCTGCTCCCAACAGCTTACACCCCTTGAGCCTCTTACGTTTTCTTCACAAGAAATAGAAAAATTTTTAGCAATTATTGACAAATAAAACCTTTAATTTCTAATTTGACAAAAAAAGAATTAGAAAAAACAAAGGTTTTTTATGTTAAACCCTATGCTAGCTATTGCAAGTGTGTTCGGTCCCTTTATGGTGCTTTTGGGCATTTGGATGCTTTTATTTAGTAAAAATGTTGAAAAGATTTGGTCTTCGCTCAAATCGACTCCATCCACTTTTTTTTTAATGAGCCTTCTTGATTTATTTGCGGGCCTCTTCATTATAAGCGAACATAATTTTTGGTTTTGGGATAAATCTATTTTAATCACCCTCCTAGGCTGGACTTTATTTATTCGAGGTCTAGCAGCCTTATTTTTTCCAGCTCCATTTGTTAAATACGCTATGTCAGGAGAATCGCTGGCTAAGTGGATAGGAATTATCCCTTTGCTATGGGGTGCTTTTTTAAGTTGGATTGCTTTTGCTTAAAAAAATTTAATTTAATAAAAAAAAATATTGAACAAATAAGGTAAAGATTCTTATTTCTAAAGTATGAGTAAATGGAAATGCTTTAAGAGCGTTTTTAAAAAATTAACAATACGCACAAAAAGATAGAGTTATGGCCAAAAAAAAGACGGTTGTAAAAAAGAAAGTAGTTGCTGCCAAGAAAACTACTGTAAAAAAAGTAGCAGCTCCTAAAAAAACTACAGCAAGAAAAGCTTCTGGATTAAATCAGCTAACTTATTCGCTCTCTACGGAGCTACAAGCAATTGTAGGGAACAAAAAATTAACACGGCCCCAGATCGTAAAAGGTCTTTGGGAATATATCAAAGCTAAAAAGTGTCAAGATGTTAAAAATAAAAGAATGATTGTACCGGATGAGAAATTATCACTCGTTCTGGGAAAAAAACCTATCGATATGCTTAAAATTGCAGGCGCACTCAATAAGCATATTCTAAGCTAAATGAAGCTATAAATTGAGAGCGAGGGGTAAGATTAAATTTAATCTTTATCTCCGCTCTTAATTTTTTCTTTTTCAATCTCTTGTTCAAAAGATCTTATTCTATTATTCTGAGCCCTCTACGTTTAATTACAGGAAGGCTTATGTCAAAGGTATTATCTTATTTTTTAGCTGCAACTTGCTTGATAGGATCCGTCGAGGTGGGGGCAGAGCAAAGAGTGGTTCCTGTCGAGACTGCTCTGAAACAAAGGCAGCCGCATTGGCGACCTAAAATCCTTCAACATCACGCCAATGGCAACCCTCATACAGTAATATTCTATGAGCAAATATCAGAAGATAAAGAACTTCCTGTAAAACAAATTCATTTTGATCCTGAAGCAAAGATTGTAAGTGAGATGGATTTAACATGGGTAGAAGAGGGCTCAGATGGATATAAGGAATGGAAAAGCCAAATAGTTCCTCATGGATTGAGCGTCTCTTTGTATCCAAATGGTAATGTGGAGAAAGTCCTTCAATATGATAGAGGAGTGCTTCATGGAGATGTATCTGTATTTTACCAGGATGGTAAAAAAAAGATAGAGGGCTCCTTTAATCAAGGAGTACGCGAGGGTCTTCTAACCTCTTACTACGAAAATGGGGAAAAAAATGAAGAGGTTTTCTACAAGGGTGGAGTCATAGAGAATGAATTAATTCGATACTATCCTCAAGGGATTCGCTCTGCAGTTATTCCCTATAAAAAAGGTGTTCCCCATGGCACTGCCATGGAGTGGTTTGAAAATGGGATGCTGAAAGCTTCTGCCAATTATGTAAGTGGGGTACTTCACTCTGAAGGTAAGTCACCGGCGTATGTGCACTATAATGAAGATCGGGCAATTATAGAAGTTTTAGATTATAAAAATGGTCAACCCACCGGCTCTCATGTGAAGTATCATCCCAACGGTAAAGAGAGCTATAAAGTTGCTTATAAAAATGGTCAAAAGCACGGGAAGGAGTCTTTCTTTTCTATATCGGGTAAAGTAATTGGGGAATGTCAATATAGGGAAGGAGTAGCTGTGGGTAAGCATGAAATCCATTTCGAAAATGGAAATACGTCTTATTTGGCAAGCTATGATGACAAAGGGACTCTTCTGGAACCTATCAAAGAATTTTATGAAAATGGACAATTGAAAGCTCAAAGCTTTACGGTGGATGGTGAGAGAGATGGCTCTTTCAAGGAGTGGTTTGAAAATGGGCAAATTAAAGTAGACTACTTCTATGAAAAAGGGCAGTTTTATGGTGAGCAAAGAGAGTATTTTAGCAATGGAAATCTAAAAGTTCGCACCTCCTATAAGAACAAAGTTAAAGATGGCACTTACGAAGAGTGGTATGAAGATGGTAAGCCTCTTTTGTTAACCACTTTAAAAGAAGGTGTAAAAAATGGCCCAGCTAAATCGTATTATCCTAACGGAAACTTGAAATTAGAAGAGTGTTACTTAGATGGTCAACTAGATAAAGGAAAAAAAGAGTGGTACCAAAATGGTAACTTAAAGTTTTCAGGACAGTATGCTAAGGGATCTAAAGAGGGACTTTTTAAAGAGTGGAATGACACTAAGGATTGCATCTTAGAAATTAACTATAAGAATGATGTCCCTGAAGGGAAGGTGCAAATTTGGTACAGTAAAGGCAAGCTCAAAGAGCTAGTGCACTATACCATGGGTAAAAAAAATGGCAAAAGTGAAGAATATTATGATAATGGAAAACTTAAAGCTATAGCCCAATATTCTGATGACAAACTAGAGGGTAAGGTATCTACATGGTACGAAGATGGTAGCCCTTGGTTTATTAAAAATTATGTAGCAGGAAATCCTGTAGCAGAGCAGATAGAATATTTCCAAAAAGAGTCCTCAGATGCCAAAAGTGGAAGTAGAGTAGCTAAATTATTTCGATATGATTCAAAAGGGCTTCTTGAGGGAGAGCAAAAGACATTTTTCCCATCCGGTGTTCTCCACACTTCAATTACCTATAAAGAGGGAGAAATCAACGGCTTAAAATCTATGTGGGATGAAGAAGGTAACTTGCTAGAAGAGGCTAGCTACGCCTCTGGTAAACTCAGTGGAAGATTTTTTCAGAAGCAAAATGACGGCAAAGAGATAGTTTATAACTATAAAAATAATTTAAAAGAAGGGGTTCATGAGATTTATTATCCAGAACAGCCTCTTCTAGGTAAAATAAAAGCGCTAGAAGCTTTTTTTATAGCTGATAAAGCTCAAGGGAACGTGGTAGAGTATAATCCTCAGGGACAAAGAATTTCTATAACTCCTTATGTGGATGGACAAAAGAAAGGCGTTGCTAAGATATTTCATCCTAAAGGGCAATTACT
>JBEIFG010000168.1:0-3622 GCA_040382555.1 Chlamydiales bacterium
CAGCTAACTCTGCATCGTATTTAGCATTAATATCTTTCCCATTTACATATTTGAAGACATCTTCTGCTGATTTTATTAAACCTTTTTCAAAATAAGGTTTTGCTTCGCCAATTAAAGGTTCTTTTATTCCGGCTACAGTAGTTTCTCCTTTTTGTAAAGCATTAAAAACCTTTTCATATAAATCCCTTCCAAGCCATCCGCTAAATGCTGCCGAAAAATCAAGTTTTCCTTTGGCTTGTTTTTGCTGCGGAATTAAAGCAGACAACTCTTCTTGCCTTCTTCTCTCTATGTCAGCCCTCTTAGTTTCTATTTCGGGTGCTGCGGGAACTTGTGGTGCTGCCTCTGGTGTAGTAACTCGTACTTCTTCTGCAACAGGCGGCACTTCCCCTAACTTAGAAATACGCTCTTGCGTATTACTAATCTTTGTTTTAATATTTTTTACTTGCTCATCAGCCTCAATGTCTTCAATGCCTTGTTCTGTTAATTCTTTTCTGCGCTCAGCTAATTGTCTTCTATAAGTAGATAAATATCTATTTAGCGTTTCTTCTGTTTGGGGAGCTTGTGGCGCAACTTCCCCGACAGTAACAGCATCTTCTATTTTAGTATCAAGGGCTTTTATTTGCTCATCTATCTTTCTTGCAAAGACAGGATCTAATCCCTTCTTTTGATTCTCTAATTCTCTTTTTTGCTCTACTGCCTCAATAATATCTGCATTTTTTCTAAACTGCTCAGGGACTGCCTTTCTTACTTCTTCTACTTTTTCAAATTCTTTCTTAATTTCATCGGCTTGCGCATCAGTAATTTCTCCGGAAGCCTCGGATATATCAAGCATTTCTTGCAAATCTTCCGGCTTTGCATCAAACTGCACGGCTTCTTTTTTTATAGGCTGACCTGCTTTCTTTTTTTCAATCATTCTGCCTACAACAATATCGGGCGCGCCACCACCAACTTCCCCTATCATTTCAGATAATATCGCTGTAGGATTTATCTTTTGCCCTGAAACAACTTGAGCTGTGGTTTCTCCGGCGCCCGCAAGTCCAGCCTGTACCCCGACTTCCTTAGCAACCCTACCAACTTTTCCGAGCATAGTTTTGGCTGGTTTACCCAATAACTTTCCTCCCATCCCCATAGAAAACATATCAAAAAGGGTAACAGGTACAGCTCTTTTGTTAGCAAACTCTCTAGCTTTTCTTAATGTATTAGGATCATCAAATGCCTTTGTTAATGATTTTTCATCCGTTACATCTACTCCGGCTTCCCTGAATGACTCCATAATAGATGAAGCCATCTCAAGATTGTATCCAGCCACGCCCATACCCGCAATATAGCCAGTTCCAGCGCCCGTAATTGTACCGATTCCCGGAACCACACTTCCCGCTCCCGCGCCTACTACTGCGCCTGTTAACGCCCTTGAGTAGCCGTGTCTAATTTGAGCTGCTAAGCTTTCTCCAATTAATTGAGACGTTATTTCTAATGGGTTATTTATAAATTCCTTAGCCGCTGTTTTTAAGTCTGCTGCGCCGCTAAACCGTTGGTAAGCGCCCGTGCTTGGGATTGCATTAATCTCCCTATTAATTCTTGCTATCTCTTTAAGGTCTTCTCTTTTTGGCATCTGCCCTAGTGCCATCATATCAGCAAGCTTACCTTGTAATACACCCCTATCTATTGCATTACTAAGCCCCTCTAGCTCTCCCACACCTTCTTCTGGAGCAATTTTAGGAGCAAGCGCCCTTTCTGCGGATACCTCTTCCGCTACTGCTATGGGTGCTTCGGGAAGTCGTACTTCTGTAGTTGCAACCGCAGGCTTTTGTGCTTTCGCTAATTTTCTTGTAAGTACCGTGTCTTCCCCAACACTCGGCTCCTTAATTTCTACAGGCTGAACCTTTGCTGGCTTTAATCCCTCAAATCCTTTAGGAGCTTTTTCTGAAACCAATTGGGGAGCGGAAATACCAGCTCCTCCACCATCCACAGAAGGCGCCTCCAAAGGTTCTTTTTTTTTTAAAATACCAAGAGGATCAGCTTGTTTTTTTTCTTTAGGCTGTTCTCCAAGTATTCCAAGTGGATCTTTTTGCGGTACCATTATTGTTTTATTTTTACCGTTCCTGCCTTTAAAGCTTGATTTATTTGATCTTGCGTATACATTTTTAATAGCTGAGACTGGCTATAAGTTTTGCCTTTGATGGAATAGGCAGGTTCTTTTTCTTTAGCTGGCGCATTAAGTTTTGCTGTGGGAAGTGTCTCTATGTATTTAAAATCTGCTTGCGGATTAAGTGTTTTTATATTTTGTAAAAAAACATTAAATGGTATTGTTCTTTTTTGTTCCCCAGTAGGATTGCCTTCGATATCTCTTCCTACCCATTCGGTAACAGTCACCTCATTTCTACCTTTATTATATAAAATCTTTTTTGCAATCATTGATTCACCCCTTGGCAAGCCTGTTACCTTAACTCCTTGAAAAATTTCGCTAACATCTTTGCTATCGCCTTCATCTCTATATGGTGTTAAATCTACTTGACCGGTTTGTGAGCTAGCGGATTTGCTCGCATAAGCCCTTTTAAGACCTCTTTGTTGAGCTAATTCAGTATCAGGTTTTTGAATAACATCTATCGCAGATTTTGCTTGACGAAGTGCTTCAGCATAAGCTACACCAAGGGGATTATCATCATCAGCAATTATGCCAGTATCAACGAGTTCCTTATTTAAATCAGCAAGCTCCGCGGGAGTATATTTTTTTGCTCTACGAACGTAGTATTCGTATTTATCTGGATTATCCCTAACTGAGCGAACAAAATTATCAGCAATAGCATTTATAGATTTTGGAGTCCACCCTTCTTCAGTTGCTACAGTTCCAAGCGTTTTATTTTGACTGTTTGGCACAACACGCAAAAATGATTTAGGCTGACCTTTTGAGGCTTCAGTAAATTCTTTATTAAAATCAAAAGAAGGAGATCTGTACCAAGCAGCATTATAATCTATGCTTTTTCTATTAGGATCATCTAAAGACAAATCGTGAAGAGATATGTCTGACATTAAAGCTTCTGTATTCAACCCACTTCTTTTTGAAGGATCAAAAAGCATTGTTTTTGCCGGCTTACCTTTTTCTTCTTCGTTTTTACTTGCCTGAATATAAGTCAAAGCATTATTGTAAAGCCTATCCGATTCAGCTCTAACTAATGGATCTGTTTTAATTTTTGATTTATTTTGTAGCGCAAAATCAACCCAAGCTTTTCTTCGAGTTTCAAACCCCGATAAATCATTTGTTCTAACTCCAGTAGGAGTAAGCTTGCCCGCATAACCCAATACATATTTATCAATAGCTTCTTCTTCAGCTTTTTGCTTAGCTTCTCTTTTAGCCAACAATTCGCCTTGCAATTTTACTAATGGGCGAGTATCAAATTGCACGGCCCCAAGAGTATATACTTCGCGTGGTACCATTTTAATTTTTTATATTATCCTTCTTCAGGCCCCATAGAGCCGTATCTTTGAAAATTAGATTCTGCGCCGCCTTTTTGTTTAAGATAATCTTGGTATAGCTTATTGCTTGCATAAGATTGCATAGCATTAAAAATGTTAGACATACCAGTATTTGCAATCTGAGTTCCTCCTGCGGCTTTTTGAAGAA
>JBEIFG010000169.1:0-3609 GCA_040382555.1 Chlamydiales bacterium
AAGAAAAGCTTGAATATCGATTGGTTTCAAATGAGGCTTTCTCGAAAGCTGCTTCTTTGCGGCTTCGACACCAAAATTTATATGCAGGTCATTAAAGTCAGTAAGCGGTATCTCTTCCTTGAATTTTTGGTCATCTGGAAATATTGGCAATATAACTTTACATTGATGCTTTTTGGCTGCCGCTAGAGCTTTTGTTTTACCAGGATTTTCTGAAGTATTGTGATCATCATCCGCAGCAATCACGATATGATGGCGCGGATAAAGTTTTTTTAGATTTCTCACTACTGAATCAATATTATGACAGTCAAAAGCGACAATAGTAGGCCATCCTGAAGCTTCGTAAACACTACTCCCTGTGGCGTAACCTTCAGCAACATAAATGAGACTATTAGCTTTGATTTCGCCTATTTGATGATAATTTCCCTGTTTTAACCCATGGATTATCTTTGTCCCATCTGCCCCAATGTACTGAACACCACAAACCTCTCCTGTGCCATTGCAAATCGGTACAACCAAAACAAGATTGCCATAATCATCTTTGGAATATCTCACACCATGAGCCTTGACAGATTTTTTTATCAAATAAGCCTCATGATCAGGATGGGTGGAAGTAGGTGATGCTTGATCCCATAAAGTACGAGCATTTTCAGCCCGCTTTTTCTTATCTTCTTCGATCTTTAATTCGATTTCTTTTTTTCGCCTTACCCATTCTTCGCGTATAGCCTGTAACTCGCTTTCACTGTAATTGTCACTTTTATGTTCCCAGGAACTGTATTTACAACTACCTCCGTCACTCCAAGAGCCATATTCACAATTCAAATATGGCGTTCCTCGAGTCGACACGCCGTCAAAAGCGATATACCATTCATCTTTCTCCCTCTTTCGATCCCTTGAAAACCGATGAATTTCTCCATCCTTCACAATAGGACCCTGAAATGGAATTCCATGATGAAGCATTTGAGAAAGGCATTCGTTCTCAAAATCAGTAAGTGTGTATTGACTATTACCCTTATCCATTCTTTTCTCCGCGATGCTTCTTGCTAGCTTCCCAATTATTCTTCAGATTGATCTGCAAATATTCGAGGAGTGCAATTTTGGGAACTATGCGTCGTCGTTTTGAAACCTGGACGAATGGTAAAACACCACTATTTAAAGCCTGTCGAGCGGCATATTTCGTTCCAAACAAGCCAAAAATATACAAGTCATCAATGGTAAAAAAATGACGGTTCTCGAACTCTTGAAAAAGTTTATTTACTATAAAATTTGATTTTGAGGTCATGACATCACCTACGTTAAAGGTTTGTCATGCAAGAAGATAAATTCAGCATGCGTGAAACAAAGAAATTCTATTTCTTGAAATTCACTCAGTGCTTTTGATATCCTGGGAGTTAGAAAAGCAACGGCAATGCATTTTGCTTTTTCATGCCATGATTACCTCTTACGTATTCGTGGCTTTTTGCTTTTCTATCCCTATTCATTTATCCCTCTTGCATGGCGCCTACTTGTTAATAATTGTTGCTTATTCGATCTAAAGCTATGCTGCTGAATAAAATTCCTGCATGTAAAGCTTTTTTATGTTTGGACACCTTTGTCATTTACCCTTCTACTTACTTTCAGCGATAAACATCAGAAGTGCCTTCTCATCCAAAACAATGCGTCGACCTAGCTTCCTGACTACTTTGTCTCTAAATCCGTCAGGATTTTTAAATAAAAGGTTTTTCAGCATGTTTGCAGTAAGAAATGCATATTTCTCCACCGCTTGTCTCTTTGTGAGATACTGTTGGCTAAGTTCATTCATCAATCTTCTCCTTGTTATATTTACGGATTCTCTTGCCGGAGATTTCCTTAAAAAACCAAAACAAGCTTAAGATTGACAAAATAGAAAATTGAAAAAACTGTCGTTGATTGGCATCAAATTATGGGTCAAAAATACCACCATTTTTCTCGAAAGCTACTGCTATCCAATCATACACATAATCAACCACATAAAACTTAAGAGGGGACTGATATAGACCGATTAACGGGGACTCTAAAATGCTCTTTTTAGACCAATTTAATGATTTTAAGAGCCGTGTTAGACACTGAATTGCGAATCGCAACTTAAGCACATTGATCACATTCCCATTTTTCAAAAAAATTTCAGGAATGTGAATAAGAGTATTGAAATCATCTTTGGGTGTTTTATCCGATGAGGGTCTTCCCTTTCTAGCATTGTTTGGTATAGGAAAAACCTTTGAAATCCAGTTCCAGATTGTCCTTGGATCGTGAAATCTATCGATCTCAAGCAAGCTATGAAAAGGACATTTCCTATCACCAAGATATTCAGACATGCTTCCTATGGTGGGAAACTTATTTTTTTCAAGATACCAAAGGACTTGCGCTGCAGCTTGAACCGCAATTGCATTCATTTGAGGAATAAGAAGACCGGACCGGTCTCTTTTGAATCCAAGCAAATATGTATCTTGACAAATTGCAAAAGGCGCATCTTTCTCTAGAATCTGTTTGAGAAGACTGTAGGCATCATGACATTGAGTAATGACAAAGAGTTCATCTGCATGCTTATCATACTCGCATAGAAAGTCTACAATGGTTTCCGCGCTTGAGTCGCGCTTAAGGGTTTTACTCTCCTTCAAATAATATATGAGTCCGAAGAGTTTATTCTTTATATCCTCTTCATACTTTGTGATCCTTGCTTCAAAATCTCTCTCATCTGCAGGAGGAGTCATTTCTTCAGCTGAAGATGCTTGCATCTGTTTAAGAAGCGAGCTATATCTTCGATCTAAAATTTTATCTAAGCTGAATTTTTTAGTTTTAGTAGGTTTTGAGGGAGCGCTAGAATCCTCCTGTTGGTCTAGTGGGTACCATCTAGTTTTAGGCATTTTCAACCTCCTTAAAAATTTGATTAGACATTTTAGCAACAGCGTCAATAGACCGTGATTCGACAAGGTGCGCATAACGTCGCGTCATGGACACACTCCTATGCCCCAGCAAGTGGCCTATTTCTCCAAGAGATAAGCCTTGAGCAAGCATTTCGGTGGCATAAGAATGTCTGCAATCATGCCCGCGGAAGTCTCTTAATTTGGCCCTTTTAATTGCTGTCCTGTAAGCTCTACGCAGATCAAGGGGACGATTCTTGTCTTGAGAAGGAAAAAGATATCCAAGCGAAGTTTGACCCATTGCAAGCTGCCGAAGCAATTCCAATACAAATCCCAAGACAGGAACAGAACGCATATCGCCATTCTTGGATTCTCTGATGGTGATCTTTCCTTTATTCAAATCGACATCCGTCCAGCGTAAATGACGGATTTCATTGTAACGGCATCCAGTGGACAATTGAAGAACTATAAAGGTGAGTAAGTAGGGGTTTTCGCTCTCTCTGCAAGCTTTTAGGAGAGCCTGCCTTTCTTCAGGGCTTAAGAAGCGTGTACGCTCACGAGATTCTTTTTCTCTGGAAATCTTTTTAACGGGATTGCCCTCTATCCATTCCCACTGTTTCTCGCAAATGCTTAAAACATGGCTAAGGGTAGCAAGATATCTGTTACAGGTGCTTCCGTTACGCACCACACCCTTTTCGGTGGGTTCAGTTAACAGTTTTTGCTTCTTTTCTGC
>JBEIFG010000170.1:0-3588 GCA_040382555.1 Chlamydiales bacterium
AAAATATAAGAAACCATCATCCATAAAGATTTGCTATGCGAAATAGATTTAGATTGGACCATAAAACGCCCAAAAGAGAATAAGGAAATTTTACTATATTCAGGTATGGATTTAATAAGCACCCACTTGGCGAAGGTGAAAAGAGCCAGCAAGGGCAAAGTATAAATAAAAGTCGTCCACAAACCTTTTTTGATATTTTTTATATGGAAGCCAAATCTCGACCACGGTTCTTTAGTTTTTTTTAAAAATATCAAAAAGATGCAAAGAAGGATCAACATACCGGTATTGGTAATGTCAGACTCCGAGCCAAGCTTTTGAATAAGTTCAAGTGTCAACTTGTTCAAAAAAAACCAAATCATGATACAAACAGTTACAATTACAGCAAGATTACTCGCAATTATTTGATTTGTATTCGCCTGAATTTGATTTTTTAATAATCCAATTACCTTACTGTTGCCTTTTTTTAATCTTGCGCTAAGCAGTTCAATAAACGCGGAGGAGAACTTTTCAAAGTAGCTTTGCTTTGAAAGAAGATCTTTCATCTTTCTACCAGGTATCACATCCACAACGACCTTTCCTTCCGCAATGACCGATGTAGATCTTGGCTTTTTATCAATGACAGCAAGCTCGCCAAAAACCTCACCTTCAGAAAGCTCCTCAAAAGTAATTGGCTCTGCGGGGCTATCCACAGAAGAGATGACTTTGACGACTCCTTTTTTTAGAAAAAATAGATCGGCTGCATCATCTCCCTCACGGATGATATAGCTGCCACTAGCAAAAGTTTTGGTTTCCCAAAGAGAGGATATGATTTTTTTTTCCTCATCAGAAAAATATTTCAAAATTTTATATTTGGATTTCATACTCTCCCGTTCATTCATATATGGTCAGCCAATCTATTCATGAATAAGCCTTTTGAAGTAGGAATTGAACACAAAAAAATCTAATAATAGAAATATTTATGTATACATTTATATTTATTTTTTTAATATATTTTTTGAAAAATTAGAAGAAATCGTGAATGGATTAAGTTCGATTCGATGTTTGAAAGATAGCAACTCAAGAGGTTTGACTATAAAGATCTCCTAATCGATCATAGTGAGAGTTCAGATGGGACTGATCTTCCTGAATGCTTGCTAATATCTTTTGAATTTCGGCATGCTCTGAGCTGGGCATAGAGCTTAGTTTTAGATTTTTTTGATCTATAGAATTTTCAAGCTCTTCGATCTTTTCTTCGCATTTACGAATTTGAGTAGCTAAAGATCCAGATCTTTCTTGAGCAGGTGCTTTTTTTTCTTTTTTCTTGGTATCCTTTTCTTCTTGCCAACCTTGGTTTTGAAGAAATTCTTCATAATTTCCTAGGAAAATTTCTTGGCGATCTTTATGGCATATTATTAATTTGGTGAAAGGGATTCTTTTAAGAACCCATTCACTATGCGTGACAAAAACACAAGCTCCCTCAAATTCATCTACCGCATCGATGAGAGCTTCAATCGATTCAATATCGAGGTGATGAGTAGGCTCATCCAAAAAAAGTAAATTACAAGGTTTAGCTAAAATCTTGCCAAGCAGCACCCTGCTTTTTTCTCCCCCAGATAGCACCGAGATGCTTTTTTTAGCCAGATCGCCACTAAACATCATAGCGCCACAGATCGCTCTGACTTGCGTGAAATTTAACGAGGGGTTGGCTTGTCCCACCTCATCTTCAATTTTTAAATTCGGCTCCAAGCGATCGATATTCGTCTGTCCAAAGTAACCAATATGCGCAGAAGTGGAGATCTCCACAGTTCCCTTAGAGGGACTCAAATGGGCAGATAAAAGCTTTAAAAGGGTGGATTTTCCGTATCCATTTTTACCAATGATTGCTACCCTATCCCCTTTTTCGATCGAAAAATTCATGGAGGAAATTAAGGGGTGATCTGGGGAGTATCCAAAGGATACCTCGCTTGCTTGAAGCATCTTTTTACCCGCAAAAGGAGCAAAACGAAAAGAAAAATCCAGCTGATATAGGCTTTTGAGTTTTTCCAAACTTGGCATTTTGTCTAAGGCTTTTTTCTTAGATGCCGCCTGCGTTGCCTTGGAAGCTTTTGCACCAAAGCGCTCTACGAAAGATTCTAAATGGGCTTTTTTCTTTTCTAAAGAGATTCTTGTTTTTTCATGCAGCTCTTCTTCTTGAGCAATTAATGCAAAGAGATCTTCTGTTTTACCCTTCACCTTTAATGCTTTTTTACGGTGAATGGCCATTGTGTGAGTGGTGACTGCATCTAAAAAATCAAGATCGTGAGAAATGATGATCATTTCTGCTGTCCACTGTCGCAAAAACTTCGCAAGAAAGCGCATAGATAAAATATCTAAATAGTTAGTGGGCTCATCTAGCAAAAGACAATCTGGTTCTGAGAGCAGCACCTTAGCTAGCTGGATGCGAAGTTGATATCCCCCTGAGAACCCCTTGGGATCTGCATCATATTGCTCGGTAGTAAATCCAAGGCCCAGTAAAAGCTTTTCCACTTTATACAGCGCATCTTTTTCCTCTTCCCTCAAGCCTAAGGCTGCCTCTAAAACCACTGTAGGCTGGGTAAAATGAATATGTTGCTTAAGATGACCGATACGGTAGCCTTTAGGTATCGATATAACTCCCCCGTCAGCAGATTCTTCTGCGACAAGTAAACGAAATAATGAGGATTTCCCTGATCCATTACGACCAATTAAGGCACATCTCTCCCCTTTTTGCAGGGAAAAACAGACCCCATCAAATACGCTATTAGAACTATAAGATAAAGCGAGCTGATCTACTTGAATCATAAAAAAACATCCCAGATACCGGTAAAGAAATCTAGGATACTACATAAAAGAAAAAAAATCTATTTTTCCTAAGACAAATCGATAGTCACTCCGTCTGAAGTAACCTCTTTAAGTTCTCCTTGCTTTAGGCTTTCAATATGTATTTTCTTTTCTTTCCATGTCGAAGCGTTGCGCAAAGCGATATCAAAGGTATCTTTGAACTCGTCCTTTTGAACAAAAAGAATACGATTCGTGATGGAGTATGGAGCAATGAACTCTTCTTTTACCAGGCGCGCTTTTAAATCTTTTTTTAGCTTAGTAAAACTCTTGAAAGTAATCATACTATCAATAGTTCCAGGAATCATAATAGGCCAGAAAAACAAGCTAGCCACTTTAAAAGCAATACCTCTAGGAATAGCTGACTGCATAAGTTTTGAGGTCATTTTAGAGGCGGAAATAGAGGATAAATCCACCGATTCTTTGGCAATCATATAGGTTTCAGGACTGTGATTCTGTATACTTAACTGAACCGGTTGAATCCCCTTGGATAACACATCAACCCCTAAATATTTTTTGGATTCTTCAGCGCTATAGGCCTTGGCTACAATGTGAATACTGTTATCCCTCAAAAAAGTCTGCTCTACTTTTATCGTGGAAGGTTGTGGAAGATTCCATTGCCGGTGGCTATCCCACGGAGTAAACAATCCCAATAAAGCAATACAACTAGAAATAGTTAAAACTCGCTTATTTAATGACATTAAATCACCTATTTTAAAAATTTCCAGAATTATATTATTAAATTTATATAAA
>JBEIFG010000171.1:0-3568 GCA_040382555.1 Chlamydiales bacterium
CATGCTCTTTTATTGATCTTACTTCTCTCTGGTCCACCTATCATCATTAGTACTATTCTTGGACTTTTTGTGGCTATTTTTCAAGCTGCTACACAAATTCAAGAGCAAACTCTTTCTTTTATGGTAAAGCTTGTAGCGGTAATTTTAACATTGATTGTCATGGGTGGTTGGCTTGGAGCTCAAATTATGCAATACTCAAGCAACATCTTTATGAACTTCTTTAAATGGGCCAATTACTAGGTTATTTTAATGAGCCAAATTGCTGACTACACCTCTTTTTATGCCCAGCTCGGCGATTATGCTCCGATGTCTTTATTGACTCTATTTTTTCTAAGCATAGCAAGGCTAATCCCAGTGCTTGTATTTGCTCCTTTTTTTGGTTCAAAAATGCCATCAGGTGTAAAAATGGGTCTTGCCATTTCTCTATCGATAGTAATGCTTCCAAGAATCATTATGCAGAGCCAAACAGCACCCGATTTTACTCCTATTTATATATTCTACTTCATTAAAGAACTTTTTATTGGTTTTTTAATGGCTATTATAATTTCCGTCCCATTTTATGTAGCTTTATCGGCTGGAAGTTTAATAGATTTTTTAAGAGGATCTTCTGCTTTGCAGGTTTCAGATCCTAGTTCTCAAGAACAAACATCTCCTATAGGAATCTTATACAACTATATGCTTATAGCCATGTTTTATATGATGAACGGTCCCATCCTGTTTTTTCAGGGGTTTCTGGATTCGTATAGTATTATTCCCGCTGATGGCTTTATTAATCCCCTATTCTTTTCAATGAATCATCCAATATGGGTTTTAATCATGGGTATTCTTGCGAAAGTAATAGCACTATCTATTCAGCTCTCTGCTCCCTGCCTACTTGCTATCTTAATGACTGAGGTGTTTTTAGGAATAGCTAACCGTCTGGCTCCCCAAGTACAAATCGTTTTTTTAGGGATGTCGCTTAAATCTTTAATTGGTCTTGCCGTATTATGTGCAGCTTGGGTGTTCATTTTGCAGCAGCTAGGTAAAGAAACCTTTTCTTGGATGAAAGATATAAATCGGGTCTTTCAGACTTTATCTATGTAAAATTTTACACATTTGGATTGACCAAAAAAAAATTCAAATTTACCTTGATTCAAAGTTTTTTATTTGCAACTCGTTTACACAATCAAGGCAACTTATGCAATATCCTTCCAAAACGCTGCTTTTCACATCCATGTTTTCGGGATTGACTCTGACCCACCTCTATGCCGACTATTCCTATATTGATACCAAGACCAATACCACAACCCCTGTAGTAACTACTTCAATATCCGATGCTCCTAAACCGCAGCCTCTTCCATCTGCAAGGCCCGAGGTAAATGAGGGTTTTGATCTTTTTATCATGGGTGAACTTCTAATATGGAAAACGAATACCTCTGGCCTGGTGTATGCTATTCAAGATAATAGTAAAAATGCGACTACGATTGCCAACGGCTATGCAAAAAGTCCTAATTTCAACTATAACTACGGCTTCGACGTAGATATCGGATGCAATCTATCTCATGACGGATGGGACGCCATTTTGGGTTGGACTTGGTTTAGGGACACCTCTAATAATCAACTCACCAACAATAATAATTCTGCTACACTCTTTACCACATTTATCAGCCCCACGGCTATTTCTAAAACCAATATTGATGGTCCCTGCTATGCCCAAACAGCCAATTCCAATTTACATATTAAATTAGACCTTGTTGATTTGGAAATGGGAAGAGAATTTTATGCTGGCAAGTGGCTTTCTTTGCGACCATTTTTTGGCATGAGATCAGGCTGGATCACACAAAATCTAACTAACAATTATCAAAATGTTGCAGACTACTCTAACCCATCCTCCATAGTTTTTTCAGATTATCAAGCGCAACTAAGCAACTACTATTTCGGTTTTGGACCCAGATTAGGCATAAACTCTTACTGGGGATTTGGAAGTGGCTGGAGTCTTTACGGCAATATTAGTTTGGCCATTTTATTTGGATATTTTAAGATCCAACATAACGAATACTCCTATAGTACCTCTGGAGCAGAAACCGTTCAAAAAAGTATTCACAACAGCTATCATGCAACTAAACCAGTAACAGATGCAGAACTTGGCATTCAGTGGGATTGTATGATCCTTAATGATGCTATTCATTTGGGTTTCAATGCAGGATGGCAGCAAGTGCTTTTTTTCTCACAAAACCAATTTATGCACTTTACTAGCCCTTCAGAGCAAGGGCAGTTTTTTCAAAATCAAGGAGACCTAGCTTTTCAGGGTTTCACATTTGGAATGAGGATTGATTTTTGATATTAATTACGATGTTTAGCATTTAAAAATTTCTTTAATTATATATAGCCCAAGCTTTTTAGGAGAAAATGATGTATTTAAAAAATGTGTTAATGCCAATGACTATAATAGCTCTTTGGACCGGCACTTCTAGCTTTATTAATCTCGGAGCCTCTGGTGAGAGTGTAGATAGTCCAGAATCCTTATCTACAGCACCTCTTGCCATTGGCCAGTCTTCAGTAGATGAACCTGAAAATGCAAATCAAGAGACCTCCTCACCAGAAAATGTAAACCAAACGTCTAAAACCTCTGTGGTTCCAGATATCATACCGATTGTATATGAAAGACCCTCGGCCCCTCCTTCTGCCTTAGAAGAATGTGCCTATGGAGGGTTTATTCTTTCAGTAGATGGCCTCCTTTGGACTGCAGAAGAATCAGGGCTATCTTATGCTAGTCAAACGCAACAAACTAATTCTCTTACCGCAGGAACAGGAAAAGTAAAAGACCTAAGCTTTAATTGGACCTATGGCTTCAGAGTAGGAGCTGGCTTCAATATCCCTCATGGTAACTGGGATATGTATTTTAACTATACCTGGTATCAAAACAGTGCTAATGGAAATGCATCTAACATCAGTGGCCAAAGCATTCTTCCCAATTTTATAAGTGCAGCGGCTAATACAACTCGCTCTTCTGGTAGTAGTAGCTTTTGCGTATTTTACCCCGCCACGGCAACTTCTGCTTCTGCTCATTGGAAACTATATCTGGATGTGGCAGATTGGGAATTAGGAAAACAATTTGTTCCTTCAAAGTGGTTTTCATTCCGTCCTTTTATAGGAGCACGGGGTGCCTTTGTATACCAAGATTATGATATCACTTACAACGGGTTCTCTTCTGTTTCCTCTTCCGGAAAATATGCAGTAAACATCAATAATGACTATTGGGGTGTAGGTCCTCGTGCTGGATTTAATTCTCAATTCTGGTTAGGGGCTGGCTTTAGTGTATACGGTAACACAGCCTTATCTTTACTTTACGGAAGATTTAATATATCCCATATAGAAACAAATCAAACAAGTACATCCACTCAAACAATCATAGACCTAAATGACTACTATTTTGGTGGTAGACCGGTGGCGGATATGCAATTCGGATTACGCTGGGACTCAAATGTATGCAAATCTAAAAAAGCAACCAATTGCAAATGTGCTTCTGTGAAAAAAAAGGCCAATTTTTCAATAGCTGCAGGTTGGGAACAGCATGTGTTCTTTAGCC
>JBEIFG010000172.1:0-3448 GCA_040382555.1 Chlamydiales bacterium
ATCAGATGGCTTATGGTGTGGCATTGCAGTATTTTCACCGAAGGCAATGATGGGGTCAAATGCTGCTTCTTCAGCCCCTAGTGTTCTTAAATAGATTTGAAATTCCCTAGCTACTTCAAGCTCAGATACACCCTCTTTTAAGATATCTACAGTGTGTTTAAAGCATTTACTTAATAAATCAATACTCTCTTTTAGGTAACTAATTTCAAAAGGGCCTTTTATCCTGCGAAGAGAGGATGTCATTTTTTCTATGGGTTTCCAAAGATATGACAGGCAGAACCCATCCAGAAAATTTTGGATTTCCATAGAGCGGCCTACTGTTAGCTTAGAGCTATCAAAAGCTATTTTTTTTGCTTTTACAAATTTTATAAATTTTTTTTCTAGTTCGGGTTTTAACGCAAATACTGGCTGAAGATAAGAGTGCTCTTCAGCGTATTTCAAATACCTTCCATCCACAAAAAGAGCAGCCTTTTCTTTATGAATCCAAAGCCGTCCATATGAAAGATGAAGTCCTGTATAATAAAATAAATCAATGGGGTCCTCTACAAGACAAGCATCCAGTTTATTTAACCATAAATATTCTTGGAGCCTAGCAAGCCTTAATGTTATTTCATCTGTCTTTGGATATAAAGAGTCCTGCGACATATTTATTGCTCACAAATGCAAAAATTTTATTTCCTTGAGGACAATAGTTAGGGCTATCACATCGCAAAAGCTCCTTAACTATTAAGGTTGCTTCCTGTATAGAATTTATCATTGTATGAGTCTGAATATACTTACAAAGAATGCCTGCTATTTTCCTCGTTTTTTTTATTTCTAGACTCTCTTGATCTTCCGTGTCAAGAGATATAGTTTGGCAGAGTATCTCAAGAAGAGCGTCTACTCCTTTATTTTCTGGAAAAAAAGCTGGGATAGCATCAATTAAAAATGACCTAGGTCCTGATTGAGAAAGACTAAATCCCATAGCACTAAGTAGTGGCATCATTGCCAGCAAATGCTGTGCTTCATATAGCGCCACATCTACTACCAGCGGAAATAATAAGCCTTGCTTATGACAGGGATCTACTTTTGAAAGGAGAAATTTTTCAAATAAAACTCTTGCTTTAGCAGATTTTATATCCACAAAACAAAGCCCTTGATCCGATGGGGAGCAAATATTGGCATTCAATCCTTTTGGATCCATTAATAAATAATTACCCCAAAGAGCTATGGGATATATTGCTAGGTCTTCCATAGGTAATTCTATTGCCTTAACGGGCTGGACTTCTTCCCTTAAGTGGCATTCATAGGGGAGAATACGTTCAATAAGAGACTTCTTTGGTTCTTCCCATGCCGGCTCATCCAAAGAAAAATCGGAAAAAATAGGTGCTTGCTTTTCTAAAAGAATCTGAATAGATTTATCTAAATGCCTTTGAATGACTTTCCTTACGCTCTGCCTTATCCATTCCTCATTGGCAATTCTTACTTCTTTTTTTTGGGGATGTACATTTACATCAAGAAGTTCACAGGGCATATTAATATGAAGAACATAAGTAGGGTGACGATCTGAACCTATCCTTGTTCCATAAGCATCTTTGATAGCAAAAGAGATTAGGGGGGAAATAACGGCTCTTTGATTAATGAATAAATATTGCCCTGTTCGATTATGACGGGTATTTTCAGGGGCTCCCAAAATACCACGAAGCAAAAAAGCACCTTCCTGGTCATCCACTGCTATTACCGCAGAGCGCATCCCCTCGCCAAGAGAGTCTGCTACTCTCTTCTTTAGGTTATCTATAAAAAGAGGAGATTCCCCTTTTTCAAACTGAAAAGCTAAAGTATCGTTTTGATGTAGAGTAAAGCTGATATAAGGATATGCCAAGCTAAGTTGGGTCAGAGCTTTAGTGATTTCAGCAGAGCATCCGGAAGGGCTTTTTTGAAATTTCTTTCTTGCAGGTACATTAAAAAATAAATGCCTAACTTCTATAGTAGTCCCTTGATTTCTGGGATAAGGGCTTACTGATTTAATACTGCCTCCTTCCATTTCTATTCGGGTACCAATTTCTTTTTCTGAAGTAGAAAGAGTCAATTTAGATATTGAGGCGATAGAGGCTAGAGCTTCCCCTCTAAAACCCATCGTTTTGACAGATAATAGATCTTTTGCCTCATAAATTTTAGAGGTGGCATGTCGCTCTAAGCAAAGAAGAGCATCATCCTTACCCATACCACATCCATCATCCGTGATACGTATTAAGTGAAGCCCTCCGCCCTGAATTTCAATAACAATTTTTTTCGATCCCGCATCGATCGAATTTTCACAAAGCTCTTTTACAACAGAAGCTGGGCTTTCAATGACTTCTCCGGCTGCTATTTGATTGATTGTATTTTCAGAAAGAACCCGTATTCTACAAGGCATAATTATCCTTTGAAACACTAATGCTAAATTATTTTATAACAGCTCTTTAACTCTAGCGCTTTCGGCTTTTATCTTATTCATCCAGTGTGTGTGATACAGTTTTTCCCGATATTTGGGATTAGTAAATGCATCCCCATATTGCTGAATCCATATTGAAAAATTAGTTGCATTTACCTCGGACCAATCTTTAATTATAACCACAGGTAATCCTTCATAAAGGGGATCTAAAGGGGATGTTTTAACGATTACAATACAACCTAAAAGTAAATCTTCCCATAATCTATGAGTATCATATCCATTACCTGGGGGACATATGGAAAAAGCATAGTTCAGCTTTTTACCCCAAAGAGCTTTTCTCGGTTGCTTTTTTAAAGCAGCATCTATAACGCCAGAGAGGGCGATCTGATCAAAAATCTCTGTTTTATTTTCATGGAAAATAGATTTCATAAGAGAGCTATTCTTCATCCTATCGTTAAGCTGAAAATCCACATAAGCTTTGGGGATCCTAGAGTGCGTTGGCTTAGCGTTAAATATCATTCTATCCAACCTAAATTCTTGTCTCTTAGAGGATTTTCTTTTTTCTCCAAAATACCCATCTTTATTTTTCTCCATTGAGTGCAGATCAAGACCAATGGGTAAAGGACTCACTTTTGTTGAAGATCCTTTGTAATCGCAGTTTTGTGAAAATATATGAGCAAGCTTAGAACTGCTAAGAAAGGACTCTATATCCATCTGACTTTCAAAGGAACTTGGGAAAGCTTCATCCCCATGGGTTAAAACTAATACGAAAGGAACATTGATTTTGGGAAAAAAATTACGATAAAATTCAGGCAATTTTTTTGATTCCACCCAAATTATGTCCCCTTTTTTTACCTTAGAAGGATCAATATATTTAGACAGAGATTTTTTATATCCATTGGGATGAATATCGCTGTCGCGCTCAAATCCCATACACCAAACATATTTGGATGGGACCCTCATTTGATGAAATTCAAATTTTTCCCGTTTTACAATTTTTACAGATAAAACCACTAAAATCATACTTAGTGGAAT
>JBEIFG010000173.1:0-3419 GCA_040382555.1 Chlamydiales bacterium
ATTTCAAAATTTAGCCTCTTTTGAAAAACACTTGCATTCATCGAGTGTTTGCTCTACCTACCTAATTGGTTGTAGCGACGTCGATGAACGGCATAAGCTCATCTGTGGAGTGGTGCAGTGGCTTGCAGCTAAGTATCCTGGGGCGCAGGTGTACACGCCGAAAGGGGCTAAAGACCCATTTTCACATGTAGTAGAAAATTTATCTACCCGTCCTTTATTTGCTTCTCATGTGGTGGTTCGTCTGGATGATTTTCATGATCTGTCTAAAAAAGAAAAAGAGATTGTAGAAGGCTTTATCCTTAAGCCTTCTGCCTTCGCCTTTTTAGTGGTAGGCAGCTCTTCTTTAAAAGAGATGGCTTCTGTTTGCGCGCAAGCAAAAAATGATATGGTAGTACTAGACCTTACCCAGGAAAAGCCTTGGGATCGGCAGAAAAGGCTTCAGCAGTGGCTTGTCGAGCGGTGTAGCAGGGAAGGTAAGAAAATCTCCCTACAGCTAGCCACCGAAATTATAGAAGCATGTGGCTCTGATATGATGCTTGCCGAGCAGGAGCTTTTAAAGGTGATTACTTACGTAGGAGCACGTATATCATTGCAGCCTGAGGATTGCAAGGCGGTCGGAATCAGATATACGATGCCGACGGGATGGCAGTTAGCGGATGCTTTACTTTGGGATAAGAAAGCTCCTTTAAAGGATCCCTCCTTTAGCTTATCAGATCTGCTCCCTCTACTGGGACAGGTGAGATACCATATTCATTTAGGTAGGCAGTTTGCGGTATGCGTTGCGCTCGGTCACACTAAAGAAGAGATAGGGCGGCATTTTTCTTCTGTCCGTCCTCAAGCTCAGGATCGCTACTTACAGCTAGCCCATACTTACCCACCCCCATTTTTTGAGGAAGTAGCAAAATGTCTGTTCAAAATAGAGCTTTTATCTAAAAATAGTAACCTTTCCGCCCCCTTTTTGTGGGATTATCTCGTAGCACAAATAGCTAAGAAAAAGGTGCAATATGCTAAAAAAAATTCGACTCGTTCTCTTGCCTAATGTCTTAAATCCAGACCAAGAAAGTATTGCCTCATGTTTTACAGCAGCAACGTTAGAGCTCGTTCCTACCTTAGATGGTCTCATAGTTGAAAATGAAAAAGAGGGTAGAAAGTATTTAAAGAGATTTTCTTTTCCGGAGGGTAGAACCTTTCGGGATGTACCTATGCGAGAGCTCTCAGAACACACCTCAGATGAGCAGATGAAGGATATAATCGCGGAGATGAAACCAGGTCAGGTATGGGGATTGATTTCAGATGCAGGAATGCCCTGTTTTGCAGATCCGGGAGCCAAGATCGTCTATCTCGCTCGAAGGGCAGGGATTGAGGTAGAGGCCCACGTAGGCCCTTCTTCTATCTTATTTGCGGTGATGTTATCTGGGCTTTATGCGCAGAAATTCACCTTTGAGGGATATCTTCCTAAGGAAGAACTTCAGCAGATAGCCTATATCAAACAAATGCAGCTAAGATCTTCTAAAGAGGGATCTACCCATGTCTTCATAGAAACTCCCTATAGGAATCAGTCTCTTTTTGACCAATTGCTCTCCATTTTAGAGGATAGAACCCAGCTTTCTATTCTTTGTGATATGTCCCTTCCCACTCAGGAAGTGGCTACATATACGGTAAAAGAGTGGAAGAAAATGAATAAAGCAGATTTGAAAAAAAGATTAGTGGTCTTTGTGATTCGTGCTTAGATGAGCTCCTCAGCAATGGAATCATAAAAAAACAAACCTTCCTGAGATAGTTTTACGGTGGATCCCTCTCTCTGGATCCATCCTTTTGTCTCTAAAAGATGAAGAGATGCTTTGATCTTATGGGTCAGAGTACCATGTCTGGCTTCAAATTCTTCTAAATGTACCCCTCGTACTAGACGAATCTCTACAGCTAAAAGCTCCTGGATGTTTTCTGGGTAGGGTAATTTTTCTTTGAAGGTTACAGGACTCAGATCTTGCTGTAAATATTGGCAGTATTGATGGAGATTGCACACATTTTGAAATCGTTTCCCTTCCCAGAAACTAAAAGCAGAGGGGCCAAGTCCTAAAAAAGGACGGGCCGTCCAGTACCCTGTATTATGAACCGATTCATACCCTGCAGTGGCAAATGCTGAGATCTCATATCGAAGTAAGCCGGCTTCTTTAAGTTTTGCCTCTGCCTCTTCAAACATCTCTCTTCCAATAGAAGGATCTACCACATGCGGCGCTAGTTCTTTTTCTTTTTTTCCAAAGATAGTGCCTCTTTCAAAGGTGAGATTGTATAGTGATAGGTGGGTAATGGGTAGGGAAGTGACCTTAGACAAAGTCGTCTTCCAATGGTTCATATTTTGATGAGGTAATTCAAACATCAGGTCTACCGAAATATTACCTATCCCTGCGTCATACGTATCCATAACAGCTTGTACACTTTTAGAAGCGGTATGAGAGCGACCCAGGATTTGCAGTAAGTGTTCATCGAGAGATTGTAGCCCAAGACTTACTCGATTCACTCCCGCTTTAGCAAAAGCCTTCATTTTATCTAGAGTGACATTTTCTGGGTTGGCTTCTAAAGTGATTTCACATTGGCTATCTACAGATAGGTCTTTATAGATCCAAGATAGAATTTCATGAATGCGCTGAGCGCCAAGAAGGGATGGCGTGCCTCCACCAAAATAGATGGAAATAATGTCGTAGGGGGAAAGCAGAGGATGTACCCGAAGCCACTCTTTTTTTAGGGCTGCCAGGTACATGATTTGGTACTCTTCTTTATTGGGGACCACAAAGAAATGACAGTAAGGGCACTTCTTTGTGCAGAAAGGGACGTGGAAGTATAGGCTTGCTTGGAGGCGTTTACCAGTCGTTGGCATCAGGATCTTCTAAGATACCTCTTTTCCAGCGGCTTCTATCGCTATAGGGATCTTCTTCTTCCTCTTCTTCATCCGCATAAGATCCACCTTCCTCATCGAATTCGCCTGTTTCATCTGCGGTGGTGGTTTCTACATCGTAGGAGTCTGTTTCCATATCCAGGCCGAGATCTGTCATCCCTTCTTCCCCTAAATCGATGTCAGGAAGGCTGTGAGGCTCTTGAAATGCTTGTCTTCCGTGCGCTGGGCGTTTAGGTAGAGAAAACTCTTCCATCTCTCCGCTCTCTTTGAGCATTTTTAAGCGTTCTTTTTCCTCTTCGATCTTTTCATGCAAAGTTCGAATCTCTTCTTTATGTTTTTCTAGGTCTTTTTTAGGAACAAGGCCTAGTTTTAGCCACTGCTCTAAATCTTGAAGTTCAAGTTCAAACTTTTTGAGACGCTCACTTTTCATGTTCATATTTTACGCTTAGCCTTTGGTAACCTTTTTGAAAAAATGCTCTACCTGTGGTTTTATCTAAATGATTTTTTTAATGTAAATATTTTTTTA
>JBEIFG010000174.1:0-3227 GCA_040382555.1 Chlamydiales bacterium
AAAAATTTAAAGTTTACAGCTGATAATTTCTTCTATTTCTTTTGATTCGATGTCTTTATCTAAATTCTCTTCATTAAGGTACAAAAAACCTATAAGACCTCTTTTAGAGCCTTTACAGAATTGAAGCCAGTGAATTACATGCTCATTTAGAGGGACTTCATTTTCAATTTTTTCAAAAGCATCTTTTAGAGTAAGACCTGATTTATAAGTTAGTCTGTAAGCGTGGGCTAACGCCTTTCGATTTTCAAAAGAAAATTGATGTCTTCTAAGTCCAACAAGATTAAGACCGGCTATTTTAAATTTTTCTCCTCTTCCGATGGTGTAGGGAGGAACGTCCTGGGTGACAGCACTAAATCCTCCAACCATAGCATATTTTCCAATACGGCAAAATTGATGTACTGCACTCATGCCACCGATCGTTACATTGTCTTCTACGGTAACATGCCCTGCTAGCAGAGAACCATTAGCCATAATTACCCTATTTCCAAGTTCACAATTATGGGCGATATGGCAGCAAGCCATAATAAGGCAATTATCTCCGATTTTGACAGCTGTATTTTCTTGGCATGAGGAATTAATAGTCACATACTCTCGTATCTCGCAATTTTTACCTATGATAACGAAAGTTTTTTCTCCCTTATACTTCAAGTCCTGCGTTTTTGTGCCTATGCATGCAGAAGGCCATATTACGGTCCCTTGTCCAATAGTTGTATATCCATCGATATATACAAAAGATTTGATAGTAACATTATCTTCAAGCACTACATTTGATTTAATTATAGCATAAGCCTCAACTGTAACATTATTTCCGATCTTAGCACCAGGCTCAACTATTGCTGTAGGATGAATATTAGACATGGGGGTCCCAACTTTATAAATATTTATTATCTGAATTTATAATTGTTTTTTATCTACGTGTGCAAAGCCTATCTCTGCTTCAGCTACCACTTGGTCTTGAACAGAAGCCTTTGCTAGAACTCTTCCTCCCTTGCTCGAAAGAAAAAGCCCATTTACTTGTAATATCAAAGTATCTCCAGGTACAACAGGCTTTCGAAATTTGGCATTTTTTACATTAAGAAGGACCGCAATTCTATCGTTATAGCCTTTTTGGTGCATTAAAATCCCTCCGGCTTGCGCAAGAGCCTCAAGAATAAGCACCCCTGGCATGATGGGGACCTCTGGAAAATGCCCCTGGAAAAATTGTTCATTCATTGATACATTTTTTTGAGCAATGATTACATTTTCTTCGAGGTTAATATAAGTTACCCTATCTATCAATAAGAAAGGATATCGATGAGGAAGCATTCTGGAAATGTCTTTCACATTAAAGACTATAGAATGACTATTGTCATTTTGTGTCATTGAGTAAGCTCCGAGTTAATGTGATTTAAAAATTCTTTCGCGAAAACATTATTTGCGTGATGTCCAGAGCGAATCGCAATAATATGAGCTTTGAAAGGAACTCCTATCAAAGATAAGTCCCCTATAAGATCAAGGATTTTATGTCTTACCATCTCATTAGGAAATCTAAGCCCATCTGGATTCATAACTTTATCATTTTTAATTAAAACTGCATTTTCAAGACTTCCACCTTTAAGTAATCCCTTTTCAATAAAGGGAAGAATTTCTTCATAAACTGAAAATGTCCTTGAGGAAGCAATTTCATTTTTAAAACTTGATGAATTTATACTTAAGGAGAAAAATTGAGACTCCATTAAGAGTGAGCCTGGATAATTTAAGGTATAACTTACCTTATAGGAGTCACAAGGCAAGCCCACCATGTGAATATCACCGTGAGAGTAGTAAATAGGTTTTTTTAATTCAAAAACAGGGACTTTTTCTAGCAAGGGTTCAATGCCAGCTTCTTCGATTGCATTTACAAATTCAGCTGCGCTTCCATCAAAAATGGGTACCTCAGGACCATTTAAACGGATAACTACATGATTGATCCCATTTACTGCTAAGGCTGATAGTAGGTGTTCCACAGTTTGAACACTAAGCTGCGATGAGCCCAAGATAGTACATCGTGGTGTAGATATTACGTTTGTTAAGTTAGCGAGCAACCTAGGGGATCCGGGAAGATCAGTGCGCTCAAAAATGATTCCAGTGCCCATTTTGGCTGGAACTAGCTCTATGATTACAGGTTGGCCGGTAAATAATCCTACCCCACTAAGAGACACTTTTTGCTTTAAAGTATAAGATGGGACGCATGTTGCGTTTTCTGTGATATTTATCGCTGATAGATTTGATCTGCAGGTTGACAATTCATACTCCATCTATGGGAGAAGATAATTCTTCTGTTAAAAATACACCTTTAAATAATCTCGTAAAAAGATATCGCAAGCCTATATTTCGGGCAAGGGGATTCATTCCCTAACGTCTATTTCAGCTCCCTGCAGCCTATCAGTTGATACACTCGATAACACCAAAACGAGCAGGCAAAATGACACAATCCCTCCATCCCCTAATATTGTATATACAGTTTTTTTTCGACCAGAAAAGAATTCTTCTATGATTGCTCCGCTTTCAGCATTCTCATAGCGGTTTTCTGGTTTCAGCCGATTTACAAACCTTCCCAGCGGATCCACTACACAGCTAAATCCATTGTTACTACAGCGCACAAGCGTCAGTCCGCACTCCACTGCTCGAAGCCTTGCATGGGTAAAGTGCTGTGCCGGAAGAATACTTTTGGGATACCATGCGTCGTTTGTCAAAGCAACTAAAAAATCAGCACCTAAGTTTTTAAAACGTTTCATATGTTCAGGGAACAGTTCTTCAATGCAAATAGCTACTCCCATTTTTCTTTTTTTTCCGATTAGATTTGATCTGGTTCCTGGAGTAAAAAATTCTTCTACTCCATAAATTTTCGCAAGCGATTGCAACGGCTTCCAGTCGGGAGCTCCTTCAGCTATAGGTAGCAAAATTTTTTTATCATAGCAGTAGTAACCTTTTGAAAATGGTGTAAATAAAAGAGCTGAATTATAGTATTTCTTAAGCTTTTGATCCTCTCTATCCAGCCCCACAATAAATTCGCAGCCCATATAATTGGCTAGACATTGAAACCAAAAGCCGTTGGATACACGCCATTGCCCCTCAACACAAGCTGCATAGGGTTCTTCAAGAGGGGGAAAAAACTTGGATATTTTTAGCCCATTTTTTTCCAAAACAAAAAAAACATCTTCAAGCTTATAGCAATATTTATTCACCCCGAAGCAAACGGATGACTC
>JBEIFG010000175.1:0-3226 GCA_040382555.1 Chlamydiales bacterium
CCAACTAAGAGATATACATCTCAATAGTTATTCGAATATTTGTGATCTCACAAGGTTTATTAAAGATGTAAGTAACCACTCTAAAATCCTTATTACCAGCTCCTGCCTATTGGAAGATAAAAAAATAGCAGAAGAGCTTAAAACTTCTTATCATTCAGCCTACTTTCTGCAAGACATCTTACATCAATTACCTATCCCTTTTCACACTTTAGAACCAAAAGATCTTCGTTCCTTAGCCAACTTCTATGGCGCGCTAAAGCGCTTCCCTCTCAATGACTGCCTTATAGTGGATCTTGGCACTGAAAATCGATTTGATTTATTTTCTAAAGAGGGATTGTATTTAGCTGGATCCATCTGCACATTTCCAGCAAAATTCCAGACAGAAAAACCCATTTTTTCCATGGAACAAACCCATCAAGAAAAAATAGAAACAGGCGTGTATTATGGTCTTCTGGGATCTATAGAAAGGATTTCTCAAGAACTCTCTTTGTCCACGCCTTCACCAAGTTCAGTAAAAATTTTAGCAACAGGGAATATCCTCTTCAATAAAGAAGATGCCAACAAACAATCAAACTCACCCTTCATCAAAGATTTGCAAGAGATAGTAGATGACATCTGTCCTCATCTGACATTTCTTGGACTAAATGAAATTTTCAAAGAATTCTTACTTAAGCAACAGGAGAAATAACATGTCTAGCACACCACGTGAGCTTATTTTTAATGAAGAAGCAAGACAAAAACTTCGTGAAGGAATCGATCAACTTGCTGAAGTTGTTGCGGTAACCCTAGGCCCTAAAGGAAGAAATGTAGGACTACAAGCTAGCTGGGGGGCACCCACAATTACCAATGATGGTAACAGCATCGTCAAAGACATCGAACTCAAAGACCAATACGCTAACATGGGTGTTTCGATGGGAAAAGAAGTAGCTAGTAAAATGAAAGAAAAATGTGGAGATGGTACCACCACAAGCATAGTTCTTTTAAAAGCATTAGTTCAAGGGGGCATAAAAAACATTTCATCAGGAGCTTCTCCCATTCTTTTAAAAAGAGGAATCGACAAAGCGGTATCAGCAATCGTAGAGGAAATAGAAAAAACTGCGATTTCCATTCAAAGTGAAAAAGAAATATTAAACATAGCCACTGCCTCGGCATCGGGTAATGAATCGATAGGGTCGATGATTACTGAGGCAATGCAAAAAGTAGGAAAGTCTGGTGTTATTACGATAGAAGAAGGCAAAGGCATTGATACGCAGATTGAAATGGTTGAAGGTATGCAGTTTGATAGGGGCTACACAAGTGCCTACTTCTGCACCAATGCAGAAAAACTTACTGTGGAAATGAACCAACCTAAAATTTTAGTAACAGATAAAAAAATCTCTTCTATTCAAGAGATATTAAATATCCTTCAAGCTGTTGCAGCATCAGCCTCTGAACTTTTAATTATAGCCGATGACATTGAAGGAGATGCCCTCTCCACATTGGTAGTCAATAGACTAAGAGGAACTATAAAAGTATGTGCTGTCAAAGCACCTGGATTTGGAGATCGAAGAAAAGCATTGCTGCAGGATATAGCTATACTTGCAGGTGCAACGTTTATTTCCGAGGAGACGGGCTCTTTTCTTAAAGATGCTGGTATAGAAACATTAGGTGCTGCAGAAAAGGTAATTGTATATAAAGATAAAACGACGATCATTGGCGGCTTTGGCCATTTAGATACTATTCAAGCTAGAATCAAACAAATTGAAGCAGAGGAAAAAATTTCCCAAAGTTCTTATGATAAAGAAAAGCTTGAGGAGCGTAGAGCAAAGCTCTCCGGTGGTGTGGCAGTCATTAGAGTAGGAGCCCCTTCTGAACCAGAGATGAAACAAAAAAAACAAATGTTTGAAGATAGCTTAAACTCTACACGCGCGGCTATCGAAGAGGGAATACTAGCTGGTGGCGGAATTGCTTTACTTAACGCAAGCAAGATTATTCCAACACTTCAGTTAGCTCCTGAAGAACAGATTGGCGCTCAGATCGTACAAAAAGCTTGCGAAGCTCCATTTAGACAAATAGTCACTAATGCAGGTTTTGACAGCTCAACCTTACTGCAGCAAACACAATCCCAACCGATGAATTTTGGATTCAATGTGAAATCGGAGCAAGTGGAAGATTTAGTGAAAACAGGGGTCGTGGATCCTGCCAAAGTAGTTAAGCATGCACTGACCTTTGCTGCCTCTACTGCCTCGATTATACTTCTTTCAGAAGTTCTGATAGGAAATGCTCCCGAAGATACTGAAATAAATAAGAAGTAACCCGCCTAGGCCTCGCTAGGCGAGGCCTACTCATTTAGAGTTGATTATGAAAAAAGCTGCAGTCAGTCCCGCACAAGGCATTGGTGATGCCCTACTAATGTTAATTACTTCTTATAATCTTCACGAAGCAGGCTACCACGTTACCACTTTTCAACCTATTCTTGAAGAACTTGAGCCTTGGCTTAAAACTAAGCAGTTTGCACCTATACCAGATGATCAAGACCTCACAGAGGTTTTATCCTCATTTGATTTGGTAATTCTTCAAAATGACAATTCTGCAAGATCCCGGCAATTAATCCAATTGAGAAAAACAGGTAAAATCAAACATTTGATTGTCTTTTATCCTACCTATCAATTCCATAAGCATGGATCTCTTACTAAAAAAGATTATCCTTTTGAGCCTGAAAAAAGTATGGTTGAAAATATTGCTAAAGCCACAGCTAGGCTATTGAAACTAGCGGGGGTTAGTAGAAATAATGGAATGCTCCCTCTTCCCGGGCTTGTTCATAGAAAAAACAGCCGGCGTATAGTTTTTCACCCCACAAGCAAAGACTGCCACAAAAATTGGCCTAAAAAAAAGTTCTTAATCTTAGCTCATAAACTACAAAAACAAGGCTATGAAATTGTATTTGCCGTATCCACTTCGGAGAGAGACCAATGGCAAGGAACTCACGGCTCTACGTATCTACTGCCAGATTTAAATTCCCTCTCAGAACTTGCCAAACTCATTTTCGAATCCAAATGCATCATAGGCAACGACTCTTTAGTAGGTCACCTTGCCTCAAATCTTCAGATCCCTTCATTAATTATAGCCAACGATAAAAGACGAATGCGCTTATGGCGACCTGATTGGCTCAAGAGCGAGCTTGTTACCCCTCCTAAAATAGCTCTTAAATGGCTTCCAAATAAATTCAAAAAAAAATATTGGGGTC
>JBEIFG010000176.1:0-3218 GCA_040382555.1 Chlamydiales bacterium
CAAAGCCCTTCTATGAGAAGAGCTTTTTCTTTTAGAGCTTCTTTACCAAAAAAATTCAGACTGGGACTACAGAAAATGGTATCTAACACGCAGCCTCAATTAATTTTCTTGCGATGGAAAGCGCTTCATGAATTCCTTCAGGGACTAAGCCTCCAGCTTGGGCGCTGTCTGGCTTTCCCCCACCTTTACCACCAATTAATGGGGCCATTTCTTTAATTAGCTGGCCTGCATGAATGCCTTTTTGAATACAGGCTGAACTCACCCGGACTACTAAATAGCATTTTTGCTCTGATTTGATTCCTAAAATGGTAATGCCATGCGCGTTTTTTGCCATTACATCATCTAGGAGTAAATTAGCGTCTTCGATTTCAATAGGTGCAATGGCTAAAATGACTTGAAAAGAGTTGATTTTTTCAGCTTGTTGCACAAGTTCTTGGCTAAGATGGGCTAGGGAAGCCTTTTTCATTGATTTGATTTGAGCAGAAAGATGTTTTTGCTCTTCCAAGAGGGCATTTAATTTTTCTAGCAGCTTCACTGAAGGTACTTTAAGCTGGGAGGCGGCCTCTTCTAATATGGCCTGCTCAGAATACATCAGCTCTTCTGCCTCTTGTCCTGTCACAGCTTCAATACGGCGCACTCCAGCTGCTACGCTACCTTCTTTGAGTATGCGAAAAAGACCGATAGAACCGGTTTGATGGGTGTGTGTTCCTCCACAAAGTTCTTTGGAAATATCCATATCCACCACGCGAACTTTTGAACCATACTTTTCACCGAAGAATTGTTTTATATCGGAGCGCTTCTGAGCATCCTCATAAGAGAGCTCATAATCACAAACTTTTAAATTCTCACGGATTTTTTCATTAATGATCCTCTCAACGGCAGCAAGCTCATGTTTCGTAAGGGATTTGTGGTGAGAAAAGTCGAAACGAAGCCTGCTTTCTTCTACTAAAGAGCCGGCTTGCTTTATGTGACTTCCAAGAACTTTTTCAAGAGCAAAGTGTAAAAGGTGGGTGGCAGTATGATTGCTTGCAATTTTTTGTCTTCGGTAACTATCTACGAATGCTCTCACAGGCTCCCCAAGAATGAAGCAGCCTTTATCCAGTTTACCTTCGTGAATGATTATATCAGGGTAGGGGCTATAGCAATTTTTTACATCAAAGTGAGCATTATCATGTGTAAGTATTCCCTTGTCGGCTACTTGGCCTCCCTTTTCTGCGTAAAAAGGAGTTCGGTCTAGCACTACTAAGCCGTCCTGCCCCTCCTTGAGATCATCCACAAATTGTCCTTCGTGAATCAAAGCTAATATACTGCCCTCTCCCTCTGTAGAATGAAATCCAATAAACTCAGACTTGCCGTGAGAGCTAGAGAAATTCTCAAATAAATTATTTTCAGCTTCTTGGTTGTGGGAGACTTGAGCATTTTTTGATTTTTCGCGAGCCTCGGTTTCTAAGACTCTATAAGTCTCTAAATTTACTTCCAATCCAGAATCCTTTGCTAAAAGCAAAATTTCTTCTAAGGGAAATCCATAGGTGTCTTTGAGTTTAAAAGCTTCCTCACCTGCTATTTGCTTGTTGGGGCTTTGTTGTGCTTTTTCAATCACTTGCTGTAGTAGGTTGCCTCCTCGCTTTAAGGTTCTAAAAAAAGCCTCCTCTTCAATGGTAACTATCTCAGCAATTCGATGCTGTGATGAAATAAGCTCAGGGTAATCAGATCCCATTACTTCCACCAGTTTGGGAAGCACTTTAGCTAAGAAGGGCTCATGTATACCAAGTGTTTTTCCATATCGAACGGCACGTCTTAAAATTTTTCTTAGCACGTATCCTCTTTCAGTATTGCTTGGCTGGGCGCCATCAGCTATAGCAAAAGATAGAGAGCGTATATGGTCAGCAATTACATGAAAAGCAGGAGCTATTGACGAGTCAATAGCTACATATTTTTTGCCTGAAATCATTTCAATTTGACTAATTAGACTTAAGAATATATCTGTCGCGAAGACATTATCTACGCCCATTTTCAAAGATACTACCCTCTCAAGACCGGCTCCTGTATCAATTGATTGTTTTGGCAGATTGGTCAATTTTCCACTACTGTCTCTATTAAATTGCATAAAGACTAAATTCCAAAATTCTAAATAGCGCTCACCTGTGGTATCTTCAGCGGGGGAAGACGCATTTCCATAATTGCTTCCTCTATCAAAAAGAAGCTCAGAGCAAGGCCCACAGGGGCCTGTTTCTCCCATTGCCCAAAAATTATCTTTTTCCCCCATTCGAACAATCCTGCTTTCAGGAAGGATTTTCCGCCATAATTCATAAGCTTCATTGTCTTCTCTAAATACAGTTGCCCATACTTTATCAGGATCAAATCCAAATACCTCAGTAGTTACTTGCCAGGCAAATCGGATGGCATCTTCTTTGAAATAATCACCAAAAGAAAAATTACCTAGCATTTCAAAAAAAGTTAGATGGCGTGTGGTATGCCCGACGTTATCTAAATCGTTGTGTTTTCCTCCTACTCGAATGCATTTTTGGGAAGTAGAAGCTCTTGAAAAGTCCCTAAAAGTTTTCCCTAGGAATACGTCTTTGAATTGATTCATTCCTGCATTGGTAAAAAGTAAAGAGGGGTCGTCGTGAGGTACCACAGAAGAGGAAGATAGGATACTGTGGCCGTGATCTTTAAAGTAGTTTAGAAAGTTTCTGCGAATTTCTTGCGATATCATAGCTTCGAACCTTTGCCTGTTTCTTTTGGACTCAAAGTGTATCACACCGTCTTGCCAAAAGTCAAAAACCCACTTGTAGAATTACGGACAAAAAGCATATACAGGGAGTATAAATAAAATTTTAAGTGTTTATGGTTTTATTTTTTATTTTAACAGCTATAGCTTCCCTTCAGATCTATTTTGGAAAATATAAGAGTGCTTTTTTTGTAATTTGTCTGATTTTTGTTTTGGGTGTTTGGGATTTTGTTTTTCATTTAACTAAACAGCTAGCTCTAAGGTGGTAGAACGAGTGGAAAGAGTAAGAGTGTGGATCCAAATCTTTTTTTTTCTAACTCTAATCTTGGTTTTAATGGGAGGGTTTTACGTAGAGTTTATTTTAAAAAATACTCCATGTGCTCTTTGTTACCTTCAGAGGTTAGCTATGATGCTAATTGCTTTATCCCTTATTTTAAATCTAAGAGTTCCTTCCTATAAAAATATTGCCGCGATTTTAGTTTTTTCA
>JBEIFG010000177.1:0-3217 GCA_040382555.1 Chlamydiales bacterium
GCTTTCAATTCCAAAGAAATTCCCACTTATATTCACATGTTTGTTTATTTTGAATGGTTGTAATAATTATAAAACCAAATCAGAAATAAATTCTGACGTATCATTGAATACCCTATCAGAAGAAGCACTTACAAAAAGTGCTTTTTCAGAAGGCCAATGGCCTGATAGATATTGGTGGGAAATTTTTAATGATGCACAGCTATCTTTATGCATAGAAAAAGCGCTAGAAAATAGCCCGACTATAAAAAAGGTAGAAGCTCGTTTTCACCTTGCAGAACAGCACGCGAATTCGATTCGTGCCTCTTTATTTCCAGAATTGAATGCTGGCTACTTAGAGAGGTGGCAATACTTTAGTAAAAACGGCTTCGTGCGCTCTTATTATCCCATGCCAGAGGATTCTATTAAAGCTTCTGCCAAAGCCAACATCATCGATTTCAGCTTCAATTTTATTTATGAATTTGACTTTTGGGGCAAAAATAGAAAACTACACAAAGCAGCTCTAGGTAGAGCTAAAGCAGAACTTGCTGAAAAAATTCAGTCAGAATTGATACTTAGTACGCTTGTCGCTTTCTCCTATTTCGAGCTTCAAATGCATATAAGCCAAGAAATCTTATATACAAAAGCTTTAGAAAATATTCAGGAATCCTTGGCTCTTAATTATCAAAGAACTCAAGCAGGCTTAGATAATTTAATGCCTCAGATCGGAATTGACAAGCAACTATACAGCTATCAACAAAAGCTCTCAGAAGTAAAAAAGAGTATTCAGATTGATGCTCTAGCGCTAAAAGTATTAATGGGACTTAGCCCTGATACAGCGGTACCATTTATCCACGTACCGGCTCAGATCACTCAAGCGATTCCCTTACCCAAAAACATTGGAGCTGGATTGCTAGCTAGAAGAGCAGACTTGATGGCTATGATTTGGAAAGTGGAAGCAGCCGCACAAGAGGTTGGTGCTGCCAAAAGAGAGTACTACCCTAATTTCAATTTAATGGCTTTTACAGGTCTGCAATCGCTTCAATTTCCTGATTTTTTAAATTGGGCAAGCCGTCAGGGAGCACTGCAACCTACCGTAAATTTGCCCATATTTAGTGGGGGGAAATTACAAGCTAACCTCTCTGGCAAAAAAGCTTTTTTTAATGAAGCAGTAGAAGCATATAACGAATCCTTGCTGCAGGCAATAAAAGAGGTAGCTACTGAAATTGCTTCCTTATCCTCTATATATGAGAGAATTGAGCTTCAAAATCAGATCATTCAATGTAGTTTACACAAGGAACAATTGATTGACTCACGATTTCAAAAAGGGCTGGACAACTACATGAGTTGTCTACAAGCGAATACCGAAACTATAAACCAGGAAATTCACCAAGTAGAACTTACTAATTATAAGGTTTTATCGTTGATAAAATTAATGAAATCGCTTGGGGGTGGTTTTTCATCGGATGATATACCCTCTGTCGCAAGAAAAGGATAAATTATGGATATGTTAAACCTTCCTTCCGAAAATAAAGCATCCTCAAGCTCTATACCACCTATATTTTCAAATAAGTACCGAAATAAAGTATTCTACCTAATTACGGCTTTTCTTTTATTAATAGGTATTTGCTTTGCAACCTATTATTTTTTGTACGGTAAATACCATCAGTACACAGATGATGCCTATGTAAATGGTAATCCTATCATGATCACTGCTCAAGTTCCTGGCATTATTACAAAGATTTATGTCCAGAATACCGATTATGTTGAAAAAGACACTCCCCTTGTAGAAACGGATACAACAGATTTTGAAATATCTCTTGATAAATGCAAGCAAGAATTAGCCAACGAAATTAGGCTAGTTGCATCAATTTTCTCTAAAAGCAATCAATTAGCTGCCAACGTTGAGGAAAAAAAATCTATTTTTCTTAAAAAAGTGCAAGATTACGAACGAAGAGTTGAACTTGCAGAGGGAGGAAGCGTTTCTCGAGAAGATGTGGATCATTCCCTATTTGATATGACAAGCTCGTATGCTAGCTTAGTCGCACAAGAACAAGAATTTTTTGCCGCTATGACAATCATTGATGGAACTTCGATAGCCTCTCATCCTCGTGTAGAGCTCGCAAAACAAAAAGTCAAAAAAGCCTGGGTAGATCTGAAAAGATGCACTCTTAGGGCCCCAATATCAGGAATTATAGCTCAAAAAACGGGGCAAATAGGAAAATGGGCACAAATAGCTCAACCACTGCTTTCTATAGTTCCTCTGGATGAAATTTGGGTAGATGCAAATTTTAAAGAAACTCAACTCTCTAATATGAGGGTAGGTCAACCCGTAGAGCTTACCTCAGATATGTATGGAAGAAAAGTAGTCTATCAAGGTACCTTAACAGGAGTAGGTGGAGGAACAGGCAGCGTTTTTTCTGTTATACCGCCGCAAAATGCCTCTGGAAACTGGATAAAAATTACTCAAAGGATACCAGTAAGAATAGATCTTTCTCAAAAAGAACTTAATAGTAATCCTCTGCGTCTTGGTCTATCCATGAAAGCATTAGTAACTACAAAAAAAACAAAAGGATCTATGACCCCTTTGCCACGGAATGAAATTACGCCGCGTTTTTCCACAACGATTTACTCTAATGAGGAAGAAGGGGTTGATCAAGTCATTGAAGATATCCTTATAAATAATATTACAGATTTTTCATTTGATATTGAAGAATATGACGTCTCTCTCGATTGAAAGTAAATTCCCTCTATATTTAACAGGTATTAAAAGAATCCTTGCGATTCTTGCCCTATCGATGTCTACATTTTTAATTGTTCTTGATTACTCAATAGCTAATGTATCTCTTCCCTATATAGCTGGAGATCTGGGCATAAGCGCAAATCAAGGAACTTATGTAATTACTTCATTTGCTGTAGGAAATGCGATCATTCTTCCCATGACGGGATGGCTAACGCAAAGGATCGGAGCTGTAAAATTACTCATGTTTTCAGTGCTTGGCTTTGTGATTTTGTCTTGGTTATGTGGATTTTCAAGCCAGTTTGGCATGTTAATTATAAGTCGATTTTTTCAGGGGGCTATTTCAGGCCCGCTAGTTCCAATATGCCAAAGTCTTTTAATATCCACAAATCCAGCTAAAAAGCGAACTACGGTTATTTCATTCTGGAGTATGATTATAATTATCGCACCAGTCATCGGTCCTGTGGTTGGAGGATGGATTACTTATGATTATGTTTGGAA
>JBEIFG010000178.1:0-3187 GCA_040382555.1 Chlamydiales bacterium
TGACTCCCTCAATGTTGCAACGGCCACTACTCTATTGCTCTATGAAGTGCTGCGCCAAAGAAGGGGTCCTCTGTAGAAGCTCTATGGATATAGTTTACCTAGACAATCACCTTTTAGTGGTAGCTAAACCTGCCGGTCTTGCTACCCAGCCGTCCCTCGACAATCCAGATAGTCTTGAGGGGATGGCTAAGTTTTGGATCAAGCAGCACTATAGCAAACCAGGACAGGTTTTTTTACATGCGGTCCATAGGTTGGACAAGCCGGTCTCTGGACTTGTTTTATTTGCAAGGACATCAAAAGCGCTGTCCCGCCTTAATGAGTTTATGAGAAAGGGACGTTTTAAAAAGACCTATTATGCTGCCCTAGAAGGTGTTGTTCATAAAAATGCAGGCACTCTTGAAGATTACTTAGTTCATGCAGAGCATATGGCCCTCAAGGTGAAAAAAGAAACCAAAGAGGCTAAATTCTGTAGGCTCCACTATACAGTGCTCCAAAAAAGTTCATCGGCAACCTTTGTGGAGATAGATCTTGAAACAGGAAGGTACCATCAAATAAGAGCGCAGTTGTCATCCTTTGGATTTCCTATCCTTGGTGATGTAAAATACGGCGCAACCGCTCTTTGTCTCGGAAAAAATAAAATTGCCCTTCATCAAGGGAAATTGTCTTTCCCTCATCCGATCACCCAGCAGGACATGTGTTTTACATGCCAACCTGCTTGGTCTTTTGCTACGATAAAAGAATCCAGATCTTTTTTGCTTTAAGGGTGCAACCATAAGTGGTGGCAATAAATATTTGATTATTGAAAAATGTTGGGGGAAGCATTTTACTATCTTCAAAGGAAGCACATGAAAACCCAATACAAAACATTAGACGAAAGACTTAAAAACCACCCTTATTTAAGAGAGCGTTTTGAAACAATTCTTAATATTACAGAAAGTCAAGATAATGGGCCCGATACAGCAGATGCTGTTGAAGAAAGGGCCATTGTCGAACTGCGTAAGCTTGGGCAAGAAGTATTGAAGGACTGGGCTGACAATAAAATGTCTAAAGAGACATCAGTATATCAAAAAAATCATGAACGAGCACGAATTCATAAAAAAAAAGCACATACTGGCACACCACCTTTGGAGTCATTAACGTGCAAGAAATAGTCTTAGCAGAAAAAGGGAAAACATCAAGGCCTTTTTTAGAGGCATCCAAAATTATTCCACGCAGCTGTAGCTTGCCATTACAAAGAAGAATTGTTGATTTTGGAGCAGATGTTCCATTTCGAGATGTGCCGAAGAAATTGCTAGAACATTATGGGATGGAAGTATGTCCTGAAATCATTCGAAAAACCACGTTAGGACATGCTGAAAAGATGGGGTCTATAAAGACTGACCAAAAAGATAGAGTACAGCAAACAGGAGTTATGCAGCTAATAGCTGAAGCTGATGGAGGAATGATTCCAATAGTCATCATGAATGACCATGCGGAAGACAAAAGAAAAACCAGAAAAGTCCTATGGAAAGAGGCTCGTCTGTGTTTTTGTCGAGATTACAAAAAAATAGGAGCTGTTTTTAAAGCCACATTGAAATCGACAGAAGTGTTAGGGGATCTATGGTTTACGAGCGCCTTAGAAGCTGGTATGGGGAACCAAACAAAAATCCACTGTATTGGGGACGGAGCACTATGGATTAAAGAGCAAGCTGATCGTATTTTTGGAGGGAAAAATACATATTTGACTGATTTTTACCATGTCAGTGAGTACTTAGCCAAGGTAAGCAATGATTACAGCAAAGAACCCGATAAATGGCTCGAAGAGCAACAAATACATCTCAAAGAAGGCAGGCTGTATCGTGTTCTACAGGAATTAGAAAAATACGTTTATGGAAAAGAGGAGCCTAAGGAATCAGCTCAAGCATGCTATAGATATCTAACAAATCGGATGCTGCAGCTGGATTATTTAGGAGCAATTCTTGAAAAATTACCAATTGGTTCTGGAGAAATAGAAAGTGCTCATCGGCATGTTGTACAAAAACGGATGAAAAGAGCTGGGAGTTGGTGGAAAGAAGAGAATGCGGAGAAAATGCTACAGCTATTGACACTACGAGCAAATGGATTATGGGGACACTATTGGGCAAATGTACAAAATGGATTTACCGAACAGGCTGCTTAAATATTAAATTACCACCACTTATGGTTGCACCCAGACCTCTTCGGAAACTATACTTTTATTAAAAATTAGGATATAAAAGATCTGGAGGTATCTATGAAATATGACCAGATCGAAGAATTAGGAGAAGAAAAGTTTCGCAGATTGACAGGTATTAAACGATCTACATTTGACAAGATGATCGGTATTTTAAGCGAAGCCGATAACAAGAAAAAAGTTCGAGGAGGGCGCAAAAACAAACTTTCTATAGAAGATCGCCTTCTAATGGCGTTGGAGTATATCCGTGAATACCGCACCTACTTTCATGTGAGTCAAAGTTATGGTGTGAGCGAAAGTACGGCCTATGATACGATTAAGTGGATAGAAGATACGCTTATTAAGCATCCAGACTTTGCGCTTCCGGGTCGAAAAGCATTGCTGAAGAGTGATATGGAGTACGATGTTATTTTAATAGATGCGACGGAAACACCTATAGAACGTCCAAAAAAAAGCAAAAACATTATTACTCAGGCAAAAAGAAAAGACATACGTTAAAGACACAAGTTGTTGTGGATAAAAGGACAAAGGCTATAGTATGCACAGCCTTTTCCAATGGGAAACGTCATGATTTCAAGTTGTTCAAAGAGTCAAAAACCCGAATACATCCAGATACAAAGACTATTACAGATACAGGGTATCAAGGCATACAAAAACTGCATGGTAAATCTGAATTACCTAAAAAGAAGAGCAAGAAGAATCCATTAACAAAAGAAGACAAAAAGAAAAATCAAGAACTTTCCATCGAAAGAGTAGTAAATGAAAATGTGATCGGCATGGTCAAACGGTTCAAAATTATTGCTGACAAATATAGAAACAGGCGCAAAAGATTTGGGTTAAGATTTAATCTTATTGCAGGAATTTATAATCTGGAGCTAGCAGGAGACTAGTTTCCGAAGAGGTCTATTGATGATCTCCTCTTCCCCAAAGACAGAATAACGATAGGTTTCTACAACCTTGCGTCTCTGATGATCGATAGGCAATTAAAAGTTGCAA
>JBEIFG010000179.1:0-3169 GCA_040382555.1 Chlamydiales bacterium
ATTCTAATACTCTGGCATTTCGATCCTTTTTAGATTGGCTTTGTTTTTATTTAGAGTCCTTGGGAGTTTGAATTGTACACTAATAAAGATTTATATGATTCTTACAGAGAGATACTAGGTTTAGAATCTCTCACAGGAGAATTGGGGTTATTAAGACCTATTCGCTTACCAGAAGTTCATAGACCTGGCCTTAGTCTATCTGGGTATCTAAAAGACTATGCCAATCAAAGAATTTTGGTATTTGGTAATTCCGAAATTTCATACATAAAAGATTTAGATAAAGAGACCCGGCAGCATCGATTATCTGCGATCTTAACAGATCAAACTCCGCTGGTTGTAGTGGCTGGAAGGTCAATGGCTCCTAAGGAGTTGCTTCAATCTTGCCGGGCTTTACACATTCCTGTCTTTAGATCTTCTTTAAAAACAATGGAGCTTCAAAGCCGCTTAACCTACTTGCTCCTAGAGAATTTTTCACCGACTACTACATGTCATGGAACGCTTGTAGAAGCTTTTGGGGTTGGTGTCATGATTCAGGGAGATTCTTCTGTTGGAAAAAGTGAAGCAGCTTTGAGTCTGATTGAAAGGGGGCATCGTTTGATTACGGATGATGTAGTAAAAGTAAAGCTAAGAGAGGGATCTTATTTAGAAGGATCTGGAGCGGAGCTCACTAGACATTTGATGGAGATACGAGGAATTGGTATCATTAACGTAGCTCATCTTTATGGAGCTGTATGTGTAAGAGATGATAAAAGAATTGATATGGTGATTAAGCTTGAGGTATGGGACGATAAAAAGTTTTATGATCGAGTAGGTTTAGATGAAAAATTCATCGATCTATTGGGTATAAAAATTCCCTATCATGTCATTCCAGTTAAACCAGGTAGAGATATAGCCCTGCTTATTGAGACCATTGTTTTAAACCATCGATTAAAAGAGATGGGATATAATTCGGCAAAAGATTTTAATATAAAGCTTCTTGAAACGATTGCCAGGAAACAAAACAGTAGGAAAGGCGCTAGTGAAAATCTCTAGTAAAGTCAAAGTGAAAAATTCCTTAGGGCTACATGCTCGCCCCGCTACAGCAATAGTGAAAATGCTTCAGCAGTGCAACTCATCGGTTACATTCACCTATCGTAAGGAAACAATTAATGCCAAAAGCATTATGAGTATCTTGATGCTTGCTGCTAGTAAAAACGCTACGATTCGAGTAGATGTAGAGGGGGAAGATGCTCAAGAGGTAATGAGTATGTTAGCTAAGGCCTTCGAAGAGTGTTTCGGGGAGTCGCATCATGGAGGATAATAAAGAGTTTAGGCTGCAGGGAGCGCCTGTAAGTGAGGGAATAGCTATAGGGACCTCTTTTTTCTTAGCTCCTCAACTCAAGGAAACAATCCCTGAATTTGTGATTAAAAGTAGCCAAGTAGACCAAGAGATACAAAGATATAGAGAGGCTCTTGCAGCTTCAAAGGTAGAGCTGAATTTTTTAAAACAAAATTTAGAAAAAGAAGGATCTACTGAAGCCATAGAAATCATTAATACCCACATATTAATGCTTGATGATCCACTTATTACCTATCATGTGGAAGAAAAAATTCGTAAAGTGCGCAAGAACTCTGAGTCTGTTTTTAGTGCAGTAATAAGAGAGTACGAGAAAAAGTTTGCTAAGATGAAGGACTCCTTTTTTCAACAGCGGCTTGTGGATATTTTGGATTTGTCTAAAAGGATTTTAGGACATCTATGCTTAAAACATAAAATCGATTTTTCTGAAATCCCCTTAAGCTCGATTGTGTTTGCCAAAGAACTAATACCCTCTCATACGGCCGCAATTCAAGCCTCCCGAGTTTCTGCTTTTGTCACTCAAAGCGGCGGAGGCAATTCCCACGCAGCCCTTATTGCTAGAGCTAAGGGAATTCCATACGTTTCTAGTATTGATGTAGATTTATTTCAAAGTTTTCAAGGGTGTCCCATTATTGTGGATGGTCAAACAGGAGAGGTTATTGTGAATCCTGAAAAAGCCACCCTCGAAAAATACAAGGAAATCAAAACAAGGCTGAAAACTTCTTATCGATTGCTGCAACAAGATGTCCATTATTCTACAGAAACAGTGGACGGTTATCCTGTTCATATTCTTGCCAATGTAGGCAACTTAAATGATTTAGATGAAATGCATAATTATAGGCCTGAGGGAATTGGGCTTTTTCGCTCAGAGTACCTGTTTTTGGAGAAACATACTCTTTTTATTTCAGAAGAAGAACAGTTTCAAGCTTACTGTGAGCTGATAGAAAAATCTAGAGATCTTCCTGTGGTTATCAGGGTCTTTGACGTGGGGGGAGATAAAAACCCTAGTCTATTTTTTGAGCATGAAAAGGAGGCAAATCCTGTTTTAGGTTGCCGAGGAATTCGTTTTTTGCTTCGACATCCAAATATTTTTAGAACACAACTTAGAGCTATTATGAGAGCTTCTAAAGAAGCGGATGTTAGATTGCTTATGCCTTTGATTTCAGATATCCATGAAATGCATGAAGCAAAAAAAATTATTCAAGAAGTACAAGATGAACTTGTAGAGCAAGGGGTTGTAAAAAGAAGAACCTATCTTATTGGTTGTATGGTTGAAGTGCCTTCTGTAGTCTTTGTGTGCGATGCTATAGCACAAGAAGTTGACTTTCTGTCGATAGGAACAAATGACTTAGTTCAGTATACGTTGGGCATTGATAGAAGTAATCCTTCAATGAGTGATTTTTGCTATCCAGCGCATCCAAGTGTGATTCGCATGATAAAAATGGTGGTTATGGAAGCAAGAAAGCAGAATAAGACGGTTTCAATATGTGGAGAAATAGCATCTAATCCTATTTTCATTCCTTTGCTTTTAGGCTTAGGTGTCAATTATTTTTCGTGTTCTCCTAGGTATATTCCTTTTGTGAAAAGAGCGGTTAGAAATACCGTACTTCTGGAAGCTTATGATTTAGCGCAAAAAATTCTTCAAATGAGTTCTCCTTCAGAGATTTCGAGCACTTTAATTGAGGCGTATTCTGACTCTTTGCCACCTAATAAAATGAAAGGGATTTCTTTTTCATCTAAAGGGATTTTCAGTGGAGTATTAAGCGGATTATCTTAAGCTTTTTTGTGGCAAAGACAGGTGCATTTACACTGTCTTTGCGAAATACTATACTA
>JBEIFG010000180.1:0-3141 GCA_040382555.1 Chlamydiales bacterium
ACTCTAGAACATTGATCAAAATTAATCCTAAATTTTATAGGCCTGCAGAAGTGGAATTGCTACTCGGAGATTCGACTTTGGTTAGAAATGAGCTAGGTTGGGCTCCAAAAATTTCTTTCAATCATCTTGTGGAAAGAATGGTGAAACACGACATAGATCATTTCAAAAGCTAGTTTTAAAAATGATTTTTATGGTGCAATTTAAATTAAGATTGCACCTTTATTTCTTAGATCAATGATCTTGCATATTTTTTTTTAAGAATATTATCTAGATAAGATGAAACAACTCCAGATATCTTTCTGATCCTGTAAAAGAACTGATATGTTTTGCTCTTTTAACCATATTCGATATTGATCTTCTTGGGTGGATAAAATTCCGGATGAGATAATCATTTTTACTGAATCCTTGAGGGTGCCTAGCGATTCCCATGCTAACTTTTGTTCATCGAAGGTCATATTCATTAAGGCGAGGGAAGGTGGTTCATTTACGAAAGCTAAGTTATCAGGATGGCTAAAATAAATATTAGCAATCCTGTTTAGCTCTTGATTCTTTTTTGCATGCTGCAAAGCACTATTGCAGATATCGATACCGTATACTTTTTGGGCCCCCATGAGTGAAGCAGCACAGCTTAAGATGCCGTTACCAGTGCCTATATCTATAACTATCTTTTCAGATACAAATTGTGATAGATATTTTAGACATAAGTCTGTAGTAGGATGGGACAAATCTCCAAAACCCTCGCCAGGGTGCAAGACAAGATCTTGATTTGGACCATTAAAATTTTGCAAAGGAACCCTTATTATTCCTTCTTGGTAGTAGGGAGAAAATTGCTCAGATTGAGCTTTCCAGTCTACCCCCTGCTCAGCGAGAACTAAGGTTAGATATTTTAAAGGGGCTAATACTTCTTTAAAGCAGTACCCTCCTAAAATAGATGCTCCTTGTTCCATATCTTCAATAGTATAGATATCTTCAATACCCGTGGTTATTGCTTCTTCAAAAGCCTGATTAAAAGTGGCATGAGGATGTATACTAAATTGATAGTGCGTTCTCATAGATCCTTTTTGGGAAAAATTGCACAAGAATAGCATATGCATCAGTTAAACTCCACAAGTGGAATGTCTAGGTGTTTTTAAAAGTGCAATTACTTCTTAAAGGATTTACAAAAAATACCCGTTTGATAGATGATTGGAGACCTTCATGCACTGGTAGCTCAGCTGGATAGAGCACACGGCTACGAACCGTGAGGTCAGAGGTTCGAATCCTCTCCGGTGCATTTTACTTTCTTACCCCCCTTATTCTTATGATGCTAAGAGTATTTCCCTGTGGGCCCATCCAAACAAATGTATATCTTCTTTATTGCGATAAAACAAAAAAAGCCTGGTTAGTGGATGCCCCCAAAGACAGCTTTGATTGTGTAAAACAAGAGGTAGATCGCCTAGGTCTTACAGTTGAAAAAATCTTTTTAACTCATTCCCACTGGGACCATATTGCAGACTTATCTTTATTTAAAAAATATTATATGTGTCCAGTGCTTGTGCATCATGAGGATGCCACTAACGTAGAGCGTCCGGGATCCGATAATCTTCCTTTATATTTTAATATAGACGGTTTGAAACCAGATCAGCTGTTGCAAGGTGGTGAGGTTTTCGTTTTGAGTGATATCTCTGTGGAGATTTTTCATACGCCGGGGCATTCCCCTGGGGGGATATGCCTTTACTTCCCCGCAGAGGGAGTTCTTATCTCTGGAGATACTTTATTTAAGGGAAGTTTAGGAAGAATTGATCTTGCTACTTCGGAGCCAGAAAGAATGTGGGATTCCCTAGCACATCTCTCTAGATTGCCTTTGGATACCAAAGTGTATCCAGGCCACGGGGATGCTACGACGATCAGAGAGGAATCTTGGTTAAAAAACGCTAAACATCTATTTTCTTAATTTTTTGGAGTGATTATGTCCCAAGTTCTTATTGGTAAATCAGCGCCTCACTTCACAGCAAAGGCTGTGATTGGGAATTCTATTCATGATGATTTTTCATTGTCTAGTTTTATAGGCAAGTATGTGGTTCTTTTTTTCTATCCCTTAGATTTTACGTTTGTATGTCCAACAGAGCTTCATGCGTTTCAGGAAAAATTACCTGAATTTACCCAAAGAAATGCGGTGGTAATCGGTTGTTCTGTAGATAGCTGCTTCTCTCACTTGGCTTGGCTATCCACTCCTAAGTGTAAGGGAGGAATAGAGGGAATTCATTATCCTATAATATCTGATATTAATAAAAATATATCCCGAGCTTATCATGTTTTAAAAGAAGAAGAAGGTATTTCTTTTAGAGGTTTATACTTGATAGATAGGCAGGGGACTATCCGTCACCAGCTAATTAATGATTTACCTATCGGTAGGTCGGTAGATGAAGTCCTGCGTACTTTAGATGCAGTGATCTTTCATGATAATAATGGAGAGGTATGTCCTGCGAATTGGAAAGCAGGTGATAAAAGTATGAAACCCACTACAGAGGGGTTGCAAGACTACTTTAAATAGCCTATCCTTAGGACATAGCAAGGTCAATGACAAAGAAGAGAGCTAACTCGACTACTCTTCTTTGTTTCTATGGATAGCGATTAAAAAGTCGCTGTAAGATAATCGTAGAGATCTTTTTCAGTAATCACAAGCAAGCTTTTATTTTTCATACATAAGCTACTGGTTTCTTGGATAATTTCAAGATCGCCTATGCCCGGTAAGTATATAGCACTTACTGGAAGAACATCATTTTTTTCTTTTAGAAATTTTAGACCTTTTTGGTAGTCAGCGAGGCTAAAACCCTCTTCTCTTACACGAAAAAAAATAATTTCTCTTTGATATAAAAGAGATTGGATAGCGTAAAAAATACCTTGGCTATCTTGGGGCGGGTGACCAAAACTATCCGCTAATTGAGGGAGAGATTTACAGTGAAGGGGCAAGCAAAAATCTCCCCTTTCTGCTTCTCCAAATAAAAATACTGCAGGTTTCATGTTAATCCTCTACATATTTTTAGATATGCTTCCTTAAAACCTTATAAATATTTTTTTAACTAAAATGTAAATATTTTTCTTCTTTAAGAAAAAATTTATTTGAGAAAATTAAAATAAATATATAAATTATTTTAAGTA
>JBEIFG010000181.1:0-3109 GCA_040382555.1 Chlamydiales bacterium
GTGTTCTCTTCCTATCTGGTTCAGCACTAGATCCTATTCAAAAGACCTTGCGTAAGTGAGAGGCGGGAGGGTTGCTTGTTAGTTTTTTAGAAGGTAAAATACGAGTTTTTCAATGGAATCCGCGCTATCCTTTTGCTGTCGAAATTCAAAATCTGGCGGCCAAGGCTTATGAATATCTTCCAGCCAATATTCAAGAGGAATGTTATCAGGTGAATAAGAGAAAGCGGCCTAGAAAAACAGGAAAGCCTTTATGAAAATTGATTTTTCAAAGGCAACTCTACAAGAATTAGCATGTTTTGTCTATGAGACCCTAAAAAGCTATAAGATAGAGGGGTCTTAGTTGGAGGTGCATGTGTTTCCATCTATAGTGAAAATCGCTATCAGTCTATGGATGTGCATTTTTGCTAATTACGAAGATTTAGAACCCATTGATAAGATTCGAAAGCAATACGGGTTTAGAAGATTGGGTAGAAGTTTTCATCATAACGAATGTCCATATCTTATTGATTTGTAAATCCTCCTATAACTGTAGGAAGTGAATCCGTTCATCAATTTAAAAAACTTCAAGCAGCATCAGGTTCATTAGTTCTGCTATTACCAACTGATTGCGTAAAAGACAGATTGTCTGCATTTTTTTATTGGAATGACAGACAATCACTCGATCAAGCGATTTTGGTGGCAAAGTCTAATCGAATTGACAAAGAAGACCTCAAAAAATGGTCAAAATCAGTTTTTAGAGCTTCTAAAAACATAAACCTTATGGAGCATTTGGAATTTTTTAAAACCTCAGTAAATCTTCTAGTATAACAACGTTCTGGATCAATTCTTCCGACCATATATTAGACTTAAGGCCATTTGTTGTTATCAAGGCTATGAGTGTTTGTTTTTTTGTTTTTACATGCGATTCAAAGACTTCAATTTTATTCATAATATTCTTGGCGTCTGATTTTTCTAATACAAATAGATTTTCTGTATACTTGATTTCACATAAAGTAACAATTCCATCTTCTCTATCGAAAAGTAGATCGATTTGTGCTCCTAAGTCTTTTTTTCCTTTTGGGGGATTAAATTTCCAGCTGCCTATTTCACTCGAGATGGCTTGTAAATCCAAGGCTTGACGAATCTGATCGATATGCTTAAAGCAAATATTTTCAAAAGCATAACCAGCCCAAGTAACAGCTGCTTGGGTTTTCCCTTTTGTTTGCCAGTATTCTTTACCTCCAGACATTCCCTTTTTTTTAAATGGTTCTATCCAATTCAAATAAAAATAACAGTATTCATCCATCACTCGATAGTAGTGGTCTTTTATTTTACGTCCATAAGGAATATAAGTTTGGATAAAGCCAGCGGATTCTAGTTCTACTAGCCTCTTGTTTAAGGTCCCTCCTGAACTAATCCCTATTGACTTAATAAGTTCTTCTCTTGAAATACCATATCGAAATTGAGAAATTGCTTTAATAATCAATAAGCTGTCTTCAGCATTGGCAAACAATGATCGAAATAATCGATCAAATTCATCAAAGAGCAGCCCGTCTGTTTGAAAACAGACTTTGTTAATGTTTTGTAGAGCAGATTTTCCTTTTTCTATTTGTTTAAGATAATAGGGAATTCCTCCAAATATCATATAATGATCTAGAATTTGTTTAGGATTTAGGTGAATATTACGGTAAGCGAGAAATTGTTGAACCCCTTTTAAATTATAAGGTTTTAGCAAAATTGTTTTAGTTAATCGATTATGCAGACCACCTTTGGCATTAATGAGATTGTCGAGCATCCAGGATGCAGCAGATCCGCAAACAACGAACGTCAAATTAGAATAACGGCTCCAAAACCTATTCCAATAGTAATCTAAAGCTTGAAGCATTCCTGATCTTTTAGTGGCAAGCCAAGGTAGTTCATCGAAAAAAATAACAATATTTTGAGACTTGGAAATTTTTTCGATTTCTTTTGTTAACAATTCAAAGGCATTTTTCCAATTTAATGGAGCACGAAGAGGTAAATCATTAGCGAAAATTTTGGAGAAAATTTTAATGAAATTTTCTAGCTGTTGCTTTAGGCTTCCATCTTTTTGTCCTGTGATTTCAAAATATATACATTTTTTGTTCGAAAAATATTCTCTGATTAAATAGGTTTTTCCGACTCGACGACGTCCATAGATGGCTAAAAATTCAGCTTCTGAAGATTTCCATAGATTGTCTAATATCTTTATTTCGGCTTCTCTTCCGAATATTTTCTCTTGGGTCATTCAACTTCTCTAGATTTGGCTATTTATGAGATAAACATATCCAGCCAAATCTTTTCTGTCTAGATAGATTTGGCTGGATATAAAGTTTTAAAGAAAGGCCTTACCTACTATCTTTTTGTGAATTTTCAATCTTGCAGTTATTTCCTTATTTTTTATTCCAAGAGCTTTAGTCCTGGGTCTTTGGGGCTAAAGCTTCATACATAGACAAAGTTTGATGGCGGGGGATTTTGATATGCATAGGAATTTGGGAAATGGTACGAATTGATCCCTCGAGCATTCGCATTCAAATTCAAAAGCCTTAAGATGAAATTTTTAAGGTTTTTGGTCCTTTCGGCTTTTTTTATGGGTAAAGCTTAAGACCACCACAATGAAAATAAATCGCTATACACAGAGATAGCTGAAGAGTTAAATCATTCTTATACCACAATCTCTATAGAATAAAATCGATTTGAATATTCTCCATCAAAGGCGCATACCCCATGCAGTAAGGCTTACTTACCAGATAGGAAGAAAGCCAATTATAGATACCAGGCCGGAAGTTTGGTATGAAGTAGTTAAGAAATGAATAGAAGAGAATCCTCTGGGGCAAATCAGTAAAACTTTAGGCTTATGACGTCACTTATTCGATGGTCAAATAATTAGCATCTCGATAAAAAATTTGTATAGATGCATAACAGCCATGTTCAAGGTGTTTTTTCAAACAATCATTTAATATATATATTAATTTTTTTGTATAAGTTTGATCACGATGTGATTTTGGCAGCATCCAAATATCCAACATTAAATGGGTATGCTGATATTGCAACCTTTTTCTAGACACTCAGAACATAATCCTTCTCCCATCCTTCTTCGAAGTCTGTAGGA
>JBEIFG010000182.1:0-3080 GCA_040382555.1 Chlamydiales bacterium
GACCTGAAGACTTTCCAAATGGGGTAGAAGTTTGGTCGGAGCCTTTAGAGTGGATAGGAAAAAATCAATATCATATTCAAGCAGAACCACTACCTCTTGTTCTGTCGCCAGAGCCATGTGTGTACCGCTCAAGGGCATTAGAGGCTTTAAGTAATGCGGGAATAAGATCCAGGGTAGTCTTTATAAGCCCAAGTTACTCTGGCATTATTGCTGCTGTAAATGCGGGTATGGGGATAACCGCTTTGCCTAAAAATATGATTCCAGATCAATTATCAGTGATCAAGCTGGATCTTCTGCCAAGACTGCCAGATATTCACGTTTCTTTGCTCAAGCAAAAAGATAAGAATGAATGCCTGGCTAGCTTGGAAGATTTTCTTTTAAAGAAATTAAACGCAGCTATTCATATCTAATGAAATTTTTGTTAGCTATTTAGCTTAAAACTCGCTTGGTAAGGGCTAACAGGTGGCTCATATAGCTTTGTTGGATTACCATTTCAGAAGATTTAGAGTACTCTTCTGTTTCTATTAATTCCTCGAGTTGTTTCCCTCTTTTCTCATGATATTCGGACATCTCCAGGGGGAAATTTATTCGTAAAGCCTCAATCCAATCCTCTCTTTGTAAAAGGATATTTTCTACAGTATCAGGACCTGTAAGCATTTCTTGAATTGCCTCTGCTGCTTTGCTTAAATCTTCTTGAGTGACTTGGCTGCACGCAAAATAAAGCATATCTTCGATATCAATCTGAATTCCAAGCTGCTCTTTAAGTTTTACTGGGTAAGCAAGATATACTTCAATTTCATCCACAAAATGCAGTGTGTTGATCTTGGTTCTGGCTATGTGTTGTAATTGATCTACCATCCAGGGGCCATGGATTAAAAAGTGTGCAAAACCTTTCAAGTCTTTTTTATCGAATTCTTGAAGAGAGCGGGCAATACCAATATGAAGAATAGAAAGAGCCATTCTATCGCCACAGGTGGTAGCAGCTCCTTCAATGGTTTCGAAGAATCTTTCTCTAAATACCTCACTTTGCTCAGCAAGTTGCAGGTAGGTTAGAATTTTTATAGATAGTCCTTGTTCTTTGACTCTTGATTTTTGCTCCATAAAGCTAAGTCTTGAAAGCCAGCTTCTAAGCACCTCTAAACGATTTTTTTTATTTCGGATATCTTGGTAGATATTGGGAAAATTGGATTCAAATGAAAATCTTGGCGCTAAATCACCACGGTTTTGTATAGCACTACCTAGTCTTTCGAGCACAGCAAGGGACAGGTGTGTGTTCTCCAGCTCTACAGAGCAATTAGCGGGCAGTAGAACAATGGAATTAGGTAAGGAGGAGAGCGGATTGCTGCTTAGATTTATGCGCTCCAGCGAGCTTAATCTGTCCATTTCAATGGGTAGAGATTGTATGTGATTATTACCGAGATTTAAAAATCTAAGACTGGCTAAATGTACAAAGGACTCTGGAAGAGAGGAGATATGATTATTTTGCAGCTGTAACTGAGTTAGTTGACCCAAGCTTCCTAAAGAATCCGGAAGGGTATGAAGATTGCTGTCGGATAGGTCTAAATCAAACAAATTGTGTAACGCTCCGAATGAATCCGGCAATGAATAGATTTTTGTTTGACTTAAATCAAGAAATTCTAGTTCTCTTAGATTGCCAAACGAATCTGGTAGGGATTGAAGTCTAGAGGTATTTAAATATAAAATACGTAAATGGGATAAATTTCCAAAGTCATCAGGCAAAAAGATTAATGGATTACAGTACAGATTTAATTCACTGAGGCTAGATAAGTTCCCAAAATGCTCCGGCAAGAGCTTAATTTGATTAGATGACAATTTTAAGATCATTAAATTGGTTAAATTCACAAAAGAATCAGGTAAAGCCTTGATAATATTGTTAGATAGGTCTAATTCTCTTAAGCTAGCCAAGTTCCCCCAAGAAACTGGTATCTCATCTATACCATTCAATTGTAACTTTAAAACGGTTAAGCTGCGTAAATTCCCTAAAGAGGATGGTGCGCTATGAATGGAATTGTAGCTAAGATCTAAACTGATTAAATTAGATAAATCCCCTAGCGAATCTGGCAGTATTTCTATTTGATTTCTAGATAGATCTCAATTTGTTAAATTTTCTAATTCACCAATATATTCAGGTAGTCGTTCAATCGATGTAGAACTTAAATTAAGAGATCTTATCTGTGTTTTCAATTCAGTATATTCAAAAATATCGGGGAAAGATTGAAGAGGTAAACAACTTAAATCTAAGTTTTTTAAGCTACTTAAAAGTCCTAAAAACAAGGGTATGAATGGTATGTTATTATGAGATAAATCCAAATCGGTCAATTTGTCTAAGTATTCCAAGGAATTTGGTAACAAGCGAAGGCTGTTAAAGCTTAGTTTTAAATTTTCAAGTCTCGACATGATTTCTGAGTAGTCAAAAATATCGGGTAGAGAAGAAAGATTAAGCTTGCTCAAATCCAACTCTGTGCAACTTGCATCAGATATGAAATGTTGAATTCTTGCTGCGGCTTCTTTTCTGTTGGCATCATCCCCTGCCCACTGATCTAACTCCTTTTGCAACGAGACATACTCTAAGGATTTTAAAAGAGCGTCTACCTTAACGTCATCTTTCGTAGTATCGATTAAGATAGGTGTATCTGTAGATATTTCATGGCTATTAGAAAAAACGCTGCTGATGCGAGATTGTAAATGCTCTGGCTGACCCTCATATGTCTGCAGGGTAATTTTTCTTACGGCAAATCTTACTTGAGCCGCATCAAACTCTTCCGGAGTATTTTGTGATAGTATTTCTCCAAATACCAACTCTAAATCTTCGGGCAAATAGCTGATCGCTTCTTTGGCTAACTCTGTTTGATCTAAAGATTCATTGTATATCATTCTGAGAGTTTCAAATGTTCGGTAGTTAAGGGGGTAAGTGACATCGGCTGTGTTGAAAAATTCAGTTAGCGCAGTTGAGGAAGTGGTCTAATCTCAAAATGTTAGGCAGCAGCTCTCATCATTTTGTTCAGAAGGACACATTTCAAGCGATTTTCTAGGACTATCCTCTCTTCAGTTCTGGAAAA
>JBEIFG010000183.1:0-3062 GCA_040382555.1 Chlamydiales bacterium
AGGTTTTTTTGTGATTCCATTAACGATTTATCAGATGAAAGATTCCATTAATGTACTGGGCTTAATTCGATCGGAAAAAACGCCTTATGCGGAAAGTTTTCAAGACCTTAAAATACAAATACCCCAACTCAAAGAGGAGTTTTCTTTTTTTGTTGAAGATGCAAGCTTAATTGACCGAATAACCGTGCTTCAGACCCCTCCTAAATACGGAAAATATCGTGGCTTATCTCAAAGTATCGATGCGATAGATCTTCTTTTTAAAAAATCCTTAATTTATTCCTTGAACACGGGAGGAAGATACAAGGATAGCGAGATAAAGCTGCTTTGCGATTTTTCTTCTGATCTCATACAAAATCTTTCCTCATCCCATGATATTGTAGCTTTTATGGAGCATTTGGTGAACTCATTTCCAAAGAATCAATGGAAAGAGATTGTGGATCTATTTGTTCCCGTATCTAAAAAAGTTCAATCCAATGTCCACCTTATCCTAAGCACCTTTGTGCACTTTCCAAAGCCTTATGCTCAGGAGTGTTTAGAAGGTTGCTATCCGTTATTTTACGAAGTTAAAGATGGTGCGGTTGCTTGCCAATTTTTATATCGGCTTCTTGCCTGTTTGAAAACTCCTATAGAGTATCAAACACACATACATCTTTTGGATTTCTTTATTTTTAAAAGGCAGTTTTCTGTTGAGCAAATTTTATCTTTATATTTAGAAACGTCTAGAATTCCCAGCGAGCGTATAGATTTTTATATAGATATAGCGGATGCAATTATTCCCTCCTTAAGCTGTATCGAAGAAAAAATCCACAGTTTGCATTTACTATCCCGTTATTTTAGAAGGGGATATGACCTATCTACCCTTGAAAAGATCATACTGACTTTTGCTGGAACTGAGCAGTATAGCACCATAAAAGAAGTTATAGAAGTGGCCTCGAAATTATCGCCTGGGAGAGCGCACGCATTACTTACTGAAGTGGATCCTATTTTGTCTTTATTTTTGGAAGTAGATAAAAAAGCTTTGGTATTTCTTTTGATCTCTCAAATTCCCCAGCCTGAGGTATCGCAAGCTATATCAGAGATGCTCTATATTGCAAACCACCTGATCAGTCCCTCTGAATATTTTGAGCTTGTTTTGGTGTTAAGACATTTTCCGGCAGAGAGTATAACTTCTACCCTCGAAATCATTAAAAGCTATCGGCTGCTCGATAGCTGGGAGCCTTTTGAGCAAGTCGATGTGCTAGCAGCTATCATGGACTCCATGTCCCCAAAAGATCCACAATACTTATCGATTATGCAAAGTATCTGTGATACCTACGCCTTTGCTTCGATTAAAAATCCTTTTGTAATTTACGGCAAACTGATAGCCCTTCAGAACAAATCTTTTCTGATAGACCCTCCCTCTTCAGAAATAATTTCTGAACAATGGGGGATAAATTTTTCTCCTTTTGTGCTACGAAAAGAAAACTTCATTTTCAAGGAATCCGTCTTAAGATTACTTAAAGGCCGCCCATTATGCTCGCAGCTACTTTTAGGCAATGTGAACAGGATGACTTGCCGAATAAACGCTTTAGATTCCCAGGAACAACAAGCTATTTATGCGAAAGCAAGGGATATATGTGGTTCATTAGTAGAGGGTATTGACCAAATGGGCAATAAAGATTTTTTCGCGTCTTTATTAAGTAATTTACAGGATCCGTTTTTTATTTCATTACTCGATACTCCACTCGACAATGAGGTTTCTTTTATCCAGGCTTATTTTATTGCTTTGGTTTGCAATATCGATGATCTATCTTTAGAGCCAAAAAAGGGGTTATTATCTCCGCATGAAGAGGTAATGCTAATGACCTCATCATCCATTGCTCAGTGCAAAGTTGGCAAGACTGCAGGGATATCATCTGCCTATAGGCTTTTACCCAAAGACAAACAATTCAACACAACTCAGTTTGAATTTTTTTCTCAAGAGCAGCAAAGGTGTTATCTTTTTGTGTATTCCGCCTTTCAAGAAGCCGTAGAGCACATGCTTTCCACTGCTTCTCCTTTTATGCGCGCTGTTTTAGCAGAACATGAAATACATCAATTATCCCATCAATCGTTATATGTAAAAAATGCACTTTGTCAATTTATAGGCCTAGATCATAATTTGGTATTCGACCGTCACACAGAAGTTCTATATTCAAAGCTGGTAGAATCATCGATAGAAGAACTTTTGCTTGCTTTTTTTGAGTATTTTGATGCTGCTTTTTTTGTGCAGCTGGTTCAAAAGGCTTTTGAGCGAAATACTGTAGATAAGAACCTATATATGTCTATTTCTGAATTTTTAGGGGATACTCTTGATATAACTGGGATTTGGAGAATATGCGCTGAGAACGGAAAACCCTCTCTTAGCTGCCAAGGAGCTCTGCGGCTACTTGAAAAACTACAACTTATTTATCCAGCTAAAGGGAAGACAGGATTTTTAAAAAAATAGCTAGAAATAAAAATCCAGGAATAGAACCCAGCAAGAGGGCCGTTTTTTTGCCCTCTTGCAAATGGTTTATCCAGGTCAGAAAATCATCACTTAACTAAAAAAAAGTTGCTTTAATCCCCTAAGCTTCTTAATTCATTTAAAACATGCACTTTTTCGTCAAATGTACCTTCTGCATTAAAGATGTGATATTTTTTTGCTTGCGCTTTAACTAATATCACCAAAAAAGACTCTTTTGATAGCTTTCCGTCCCGTACAAGGTTTATGACTTTGGTCATTTCATTCAAAGTCAAAGGAGATTGGGAGTTATTGGATCGCAAAACTCTATTTAAAAGGGTAAACTCTTTTTCTTTAAATTGTTCCTTAAGGCCAAGTAAATCTGAATTTTGGTGATTTCTATCTGCTTTTATATTCTGGTAAAATAGATTGGTTTTAAGAAGTTTTTCCTTGAGTTGGTCGATGGCGCTATCAAGGGGTGATCTTGCTACCATTTCCTAGACATAAAGAACATAGACGAGAGAAAATAGAAACCAATAAGGAACGTCTATGGAAAAACAAAGAAAATATGATCGCGAGTTTAAATTAAATTCTATAAAGC
>JBEIFG010000184.1:0-3052 GCA_040382555.1 Chlamydiales bacterium
AGATCGCCTTTTGCAAAAGGTGAGTGCCACACTTAGGCACACCTACAAAATAAAAGTCGGTTGTTTTGCTTGCCTCTAGGGGGAGAGAGAATACCTGAGTCGACATGGCCATAAACAGTAGAAAGAAAGATATATATTTTCGCATCGGGACTCCTAGATAATTGAAAATAATAGAATTTAAGTGAATAAGATACAAATCTGACCTTGATACGTCAAGAATGTATTGCCCTTGGGGTGTGATTAAAAGTTGTACTCAGGAAAATATTGATTTGTCATAAAGGATAGTGTTAATTTACCCATTTTGGGTGAATTAATTGCAGAATTCACTAATCATCAACAAGTTACACTTTTATGACAACTCAAAAACATGCACAAGAAGACGAAGAACGAATCCTAAATGCCCTGAGAAATAATCCTGAGCTTAAGAATTGTTTTTTAGAAATGATCGATATCGCCGAAGATCCAACTAGAGACAAAAAATTAAAGCTGGGAGATGAAGCAGAAGAAGCTGTGATAGAAGTGATTCAGAAAACTGGCAGGAAGCTTTTAGAAGAATGGACGCAAAGAAGGGCTGAGCAGGCGGCAGATGAAGTAAGCCAAAGACCTAAACATCGCCCGCATGGAAAAAAAAAGTAATCTGGCAAACTTCGCTGGGATTGATAGAGATCTTACAAAAATGCTTCCTTAAAAAGGGAAGATACTCAGATCCAAGTTTACGAGTAAATCCATTTGAGGAGTTAGCTAGCGTGACAAATCGCAGCTATTCTAAGCGATGTCAGAGGCTCGTAACTGATTTTGGAATTGAAGAGTCATTTAATCAAGCTGCAATTCGAATGAAAGAGCATCATGGCGTAGAAATCAATGTCAGCGCGGTAAGGAATATAACAGAAAAACATGCTAATCGCGCAGCTGAATTGTTAGCAAAGGAACCTTCAATAGATCAAAAAAGCAAACAGATGATTTTGGAAATGGATGGAGAAATGGTACCTCTTGTTGAGTACAAGGATTCGAAAGATAAGCGTAAAACTAAAACGAATCTTTGGGGCGAATTAAGAGTTAGCGCAGTGCAAAATCACCAGGAAACCACCTGGAAGTACGCAAGTTCGTTTAACAGCCCAGATGAACTTGGAGAAAGAACAGCAACAGTGATGAGATCATTAGGTTTTAATGAAAAAACTCTTGTACATGGTGTTGGTGCGAAATGGATATATGAACAAGGAGAAAAGATAGCAGGGAGTAATTTCAGCTATACAATAGATCAGCCACATCTATGTGAATATTTTGCAAAAGCCGTGAAAGCCTGGAAAGAAGATACGAGAGAAGAAGTCCAACGCTTGAAAAAGCTAGCAGATGACGGAAAAATAGAAGAAGTGCTGCAAGAGCTTAAAAGCAAGCAAGAATCATACCCGCATCATGAAGGTCTGGAAGCCTGTTTAAGATATATTGAAAACAGGCCAGGTCAATTTGAATACAACAAAATTAGAAACAGACAATTGCCCGTTGGATCAGGCAAGGTAGAGAGTACGCATCGGTCTCTAATGCAAAAACGTTTAAAAAAACCGGGTACTTGGTGGTTAAAAGAGAATGCAGACAAGATGGCAGATTTGAGAACGCTAAGAGGAAATGGAAAATGGCATCTTTTATGGCAAGTAGAAACAAATGAGAACATTATAAAAGTAGCCGCTTAGCTGAGTACAACTTTTAATCACACCCCCCTCCCTTTGACAGGGCACTGACCATTAAAAAAGATTTTTTAAAACCTCCTCTCTGAACGCAGGATCACTAGCAGCGACAACCCTTTTACCCATTCTCCCGCATTTACGCGTCTTATCTTTGCCGAGAGCTCCTAATACAATTTTACGAACAATCGATAGATTACGAGCCCCAACCTCATGCCGATATCTTAGTTTGTCTTCCCGTAGGATAATATCCAAAGACCAATGCAGGCCATTTTCTACTTGCCAATGTTCCCTAGCACATTTTGCCAATAATTTAGCATCTACTTCACAGCTCGAAATATAATAGATTATCTCAGTCGATGTCTTTTCTTTCACTATCCTCTCTCGTGTAACCATTCCCAACGATTTTATCCCCGCCCATTTTGCTCTGTCAGGAAGTTCTCCGACATCAATTGAGCAATGCAATCTTCTTTCCACTCGACTACGAGATTTTTCTATGGTCTCGTATTCATCTGCATCAACCCCCTTAAACTCCTGCTTTTGTGCAGCTCGGAATAAAAGTTCAATATCCTCAAGCAACCCTTTATGATTGCCTTTTACAGGAAGCATATAATCAGCACCTTGCTTTATCGCTTTTGCTGCCACTGTTTTTTGAGTATTTAAAGCGTCCGCAGTAATTATCGTCCCTTTTAAATCTAATAGCTCCATTAACTCTGGGATCGCTGTTATTTCGTTCGATTTATCATCAACTTTTCTCTGACCAATACAAATCCCATTTTCAACACTCCAAGCATTCAGCAAATGAATTGCCTGTTTCCCTGCGTTCGCATCCGCAGTTCCTCTTAGTGTTTTCCCATCAAAGCAAATAACCTTCTCTTTTTTTTCTTTCAGGATCCCCATTATTTCTATGAAAATCTTCTCCATCCCGTCTGGAGAAATCAAAGAAAACACTCTTTCAATAGTATGCGCTGAAGGAATCCCTGAAGAGAGGTCGACAAATTGGGCAATCCATGGTTCCATCGATTTAGCAACATCAGCAATTACGGGCCAGTCATCAGCACCACAAAGTGAAGTAACAATCACGATAAAAACAATTGATGTGAGGGAGTATTGAAAATTACACGATGGTTTTCTTGGGTCTGGAATTTTTTCCAGAACTTGAATAATGCGAAGTCCTGGTTGTGGATGGCAAAAGTTTTTTGGTTGAATATGCGCTGGCATCTGTCCCTTTTTAGTCATTATATCCTCCTAAGGATTAATGGCTAAATAAGATACCCACGAACGATGTAATTTAAAATTTATTTTTTTAATGGTTAGAGCCCTGATAGGAACCTCAGGCTTCTTGACAAAAATAATAAGTGGATATTCTGCCA
>JBEIFG010000185.1:0-3051 GCA_040382555.1 Chlamydiales bacterium
ATTTAAATGGATGGCGCTGTGTAGTTCAGTGGTTCTTTTTCAACCCATTTTTGCTAAGCAGACGGCTAGTTGCTGCCAAGAAAAATATTTAGCTTCTACCACTAGTTGTGATGGTTCTGTGTATAGGTTCCCTACGAAAAATATGATGATTTCTCATCAGGAAGAGTGGAAAGATAATGAGCTTTTTTTAACATATGAGCCAAAAGATGTCTCAGTAAATAGTATCGAGAATATAAAAAAACGATGGGCTATGCTTTGTGCTGAGGAAATTGTAAAACAAAGATTAACTAATCATCACTATCAAAAACGATTTGAGTATGATGTATTCAATGAAGCCAAGAGTTTTTCTCCTTCCTTCTTATCTATTCAAACAAGGTATTCTGAAGTCAATGAACTAGAGATAGTCAGTGAAATTGAAAAAGTTTTAGATGAAGTGATAGGTCTTGGTATAGAAATTGATGAGATGGCCCCAGTGGTTGAAGATCTTCTCATTAAAGTTCAGAGCTATCTTGAAGATGAAAAAACAAAGGATGGCTTGGACCATTATCAATCTTTAGAATCTGAATATTTGCAAGAAAATCCGCAGTATTGCTTTCAAGATTTTTTAGAAATATCTAAGCAGTGTCTTCAAGAACTTACTCAGGAAGATGTTAGTGGCGCTTTTTCCTTATATTTTGAGCCTACCAATAAAGTAGTAGAGAGTTTTTCTCCCTCAAATGTCCAGATCTCGAGCATGCTGGCTAACGCCAGAGATTTTGCGGTTACCACGTCTAATCCTTTTAGTGAAATAGAAAAAGATAGTGTACAGGGATTTGCAACACTTAAGCGAGGACTTTCCCTGAATCCATCTTTAGGTAATGTGGATGATTACCGAGGACTTAGGCTTACTTCAACAGATCAAAAGCTTATTCGTAAAATCATAACCAACATGTCAGATAAAAATATTTTTCAATTGCTTTTAGATAAAAAATCGATGGAGAAAAAAGGAAAACTAGTCAGGCCGGTACATCCATTGCGCTTTATTGGATATATATGTGCAGATCCCCTTTTGCGTAGATGTCTTCACGATGTGAGCAAGAATTATTTTAAATGGTCAAATTTTATTGAAGGATTTGCAGATAGGATGAAGGAAGAGTCTTCTAATGGACGTCTATTACCTTACGTAAATGGTCTAGCAAGTGATTTAAATGCAGATCCTGAGGCAATAGCCAGCTATATTTATAGTGGTAACTACGAGGGTCTTGTCAAATACCTACTTTAAAGAGCTTTGATAAAAATAAATTAGGAGCAGGATTGCTCCTTTTTTTTGCTATTAACGATTGACCATATTGTAATATGTTGATAAAGCTATGAAGATGGGAGGAGGACTTTGCCTTTTTTATAGTCCTGTCGAGTATGTCATCGAAAGAAGAAATAGCTTTAGAAGATATCACGGGTTCGAAGGGTGAATTTAACTACTATTTTTATATTTTTTTGCTCATTCTATTAATTGGTTTGCATAGCCTGCATGTATTTTTAGTAGAGCCTTCTTTCACTTTCTCTAAATATTTTTTTTTAATGTACTCCTCAGCCCAGTGCATTTTGGAAATGGTGGTTGTAGTAAGTACTTTAATTACACTTCAGCTTTACTTTCCCTCTCGATTAAAGCATTTTTTTCTTTTTGCACTATATCTTCTTATTATTTCTCACTTCATTGATTTTTTTCTTGAAAGGTTAATAGATATATCTATTTGGTATGGAATTGGATTTATTACTGAAGAAAAGCTTAGCAATTTCTTTGAAATGCTTAAAGCAACCAACATTCCTTTATCTTCTTGGCTGGTAGGACTCTTATCTTTAGCAGCTCTTTTTTTTATAGGACGGCTTTTCTATGCAGGATGTAATATACTATCCAAGAAAAAACCTATATTTTTTTCTCGGAGGCTAGCTTTGAGTTTGGGAGTAGCCTCCGTGTGTTTTATACTCTCTTGGGACTTTATTTTTTCCCCATTTATTCATGATGCTTTAGCAAAACAATATCAAAAAGCTCTGCCATGGAAAAAGACTTTATTTGCTCCTAAGCCTGAAGTGTTTTTAGTGGATGGCTATTTAAAAGATCCATGGAAGCAGCAAGATTGTTTTGCAAATATGGATTCAAGGCCATTTTCATTAAGTAGAAAACCAGACATTTTTCTTTTTATTGCAGAGAGCTTACGGGAGGATTTTATCACTAGAGAGATTACTCCCCATTTAGCAGAATTTAAGCAGCAATCTATCCATTTTCCTACAGCACTTTCGAATGCGAATGCTACTCATATCTCTTGGTTTTCAATTTTTTATTCCTTATTCCCATTTCACTTTCCCAATTTTCATAAAGACCTTTGGCAAAAAGGAAGTATCCCGTTAGTTCTATTAAAAAAAATGGGGTATGAAATACATCTTCACTCTGCGAGCAGATTAAGTTTTTATCAAATGGATGAAATGATTTTTGGAAAGGATCTCTACCTTTTAGATAGTAAAAATTGCTATGCTTCATCTCAGAAGATAGCACCATGGCAAGCGGATGCACAAGCTATCGATGGATTAATTCATGATCTTGATAAAGCTGAGAGACCCGGAGGTCGAGTTTTTATCATATTTTTAGACTCTACTCACTTTGGATATAGCTGGCCAGATGAAATGAACATCCCTTTCTCACCCATAGACGAAAAAATAAACTACCTACATGCCGCAGTATCCTCTAAAAATTTAGAAAAAATTAAGAATAGGTATCGCAATTCTTTATACTATGTAGATTCTTTGTTTGGTAAGTTTTTAACGCAGCTAAAGCAGTCTGCCGCATGGAAAGATTCTATATTAGTCTTTACGGGGGATCATGGCGAAGAGTTTTATGAGCAAGGACATCTTTTTCATGCCACTGACCTAAGTAAGCAACAGATCCATATTCCTTTATATTATAAACTAGGCTCTGGAGAGGTGCATAGTTCTACCAGAGAGGTAAGAATAAGTTCTCATATGGATATTTTCCCCTCTATTTTACATTACTTAGTGGGAGAGGACTGCTTTCAAGAG
>JBEIFG010000186.1:0-3041 GCA_040382555.1 Chlamydiales bacterium
GACATAGTTTTTCAAACACAGGCACTAAAATCGAAAGACCCCGATGAGGAGTTGGATGATAGACCATTCGAATTTTTTTGGATGTTTTTTGAATAGTTTGAATCGGATCTATTGCATTTTGTAAAACAACAGAACGACTATAGGGTATACCAATATGTTCATGAAAACACTGCATCTGCCATGAGGAGTTAAATACAAAAGCATCAAACTGGCTCCATCCACCATTTCGAAGCGGGTCACAGGCTGGATCCTGGGGAAGATCATGAGACCATAGGACTCTAATTTTTGCGGGATCCAAGGGAGTTTCTATTCTGGAGACAAAAATTTGAAATGGCTCTAAAAGCTCATCTGCCACCTCTTGCATCATCCGTAACTTCATTAACTCAGTACCACCCCTAGCATTTTTGGATAAGGTATCGCTCTCCACAGGCATAAGTCTTTCCTCTCTTAGAAAAATCAAATTCCTGAGTTTGAAAAACAAAGAAAAAAAAGACAATTCTTTTTTAAAAAACTATTTTTTTATGGGGATAAGCTTGAAGTGGAAGTTACTGAAAGCTTTTCTGCGGCTTTCATTTGCAGAGTAGCTGCCAAACATAACACAAAACTCAAAACTAAAACCACCTCAGCACTAAAGTGAGTACATAGCAAAGAACCCAGCAAAGGGGCAATACCTCCCCGAATACCTACTGTAGCTACATTTACGCTACTATATATTGAGCTATCCTCTTTACAAGCAAATATAGGCCCAGATAGATGCCAACTTAATTCGCTACCTGCTTGCATAACTCCGTAGATAAAGTACGAGATATATAACCAAGTTTGCTGCATCCCTGAGAGCAAAAGAACAAGGGGAAACACGCAAGCTAACAGCGTGACTAGCGCACTGAAGCGAAAAATATTTAAACGATTCATTAACCGAGACCAAAATCTTGTGGTTAAAGCAAAACCAATTCCTTTGCAGGCAGATAAAGCAAAAGCTAGCTCAGCATAAGAAAGATGTAGTGTATCAAAGAAGAATTTAGGCAAAGCCGGTTGCATAATCATAAGACCTGTACCACCTAGGAAAAACCCTATCTGAAACCATCTAAAATCTTTCTTTTTCAAACAAAGATTCCAACCACTCTTCCATGGTTCAACTATCTTATCTTTTAGAGAACTATCTGTACCTTTTGTTATTTTTGGAGCGGAGATGGGTATTTGCAATTGAAAAAAAATACTGAGTAGACCCATCAAAGCACATCCGGGAAATAACCACTTCCAAATACCAGGTTGAATGTCTAATAAATCTCCAGCCAAAATAGGAAGTAAGATTCCCCCTATGTGGGAAACGGCAGAACCGAGTGCAAACACATGCTGTCTCGAATTATCCTTCATATTCAGCTTCAAGATCTCCATCCATGCAGGTACTACCCCCCGTTTAAGCATCATATATAACGCTCCTGATGCAACAAAAAACCAAGGATTTTTAATGAAAGGAAAAAAGAAAAAAGGAAGGTACGCAAGCAGCGAGCCAATAATAATATTCGATTTCAGTCTATCTCTGCGCTCTTTAACAAACGAGCTCCAATACACAGAAATCAGAGAAACAATAGGTTTAAGTGCTAAAAATGTAGCTACCTGCAAATTGGTAGCTTGAAGATCTTTATATAATATAAACACCATCAAACCATATAAAGACCAAAATGGTGTCTTCAAAAGACTTGTCCAAAGAAAAGCAGCTCTTGTTTTCATAGCCACAGCTTCTGATATCTTGCTATTGTCTTGCGTCATCCAGCTCCTTGGATCTCTGTAAAAATTCAATTTTTAACAAGATTTAATATAATTTAAATAAAGTTATTAAATTTTATGAAAATCATACTCTTTAATTACAAAAAATACAATAAAACCACACATAAATAAAAAATTAAAATTATTTAAATAAGACCAAAGGTGAAACTTTTTCTTTTCGGTTTTTTTTCTTGGCAAAAAAATTATATAAATATCGATACATTTCATGAATAAAAAAAAGAAATTATATATATGAAAAAATAAAACATCTATTTGGAAAGACCTATATGCTGCTAAAGAAGTATTTATACCGTTTTTCGATTTTTTCAAGTTTAGTTTTTCTACTAGGCTGCGGTGTAAATCCTGTCACGGGAAAAAATGAACTCCAAATCGTATCTGAGCAGCAGGAAATTCAAATAGGAGATGAATATTACCCCTATTTAATTCAAGCCGAGGGGGGGTATTATAACGTAGATCCTTCCATCCAGGAATACATTCAAAGAGTCGGTCAAACACTTGCTAAGGTTTCCGACCGACCTCAGCTTCCCTTTGAGTTTACCGTATTGGATAATTACATACCCAATGCCTGGGCTTTACCAGGGGGTAAAATTTCTATTAATATTGGTTTGCTAGTCCATTTAGAAAATGAAGCTGAGCTAGCAGCCGTACTCGCTCATGAAATTGTCCATAGCGCAGCCCGGCATGGGGCACAGGCCATGCAAAGGGCTGCTTTTCTGCAATTGGGAATGATGGGTCTTTCCTCAGCAGTTGATGGATCTGGCTATGAAGACCATGTCATGCAAGGAGCCAACATCGGTGCAGGAATGATCACTACAAAGTATAGCCGATCTGCGGAATTAGAGGCTGATAAGTACGGTATGAAGTATATGGAAAAAGCAGGATACGATCCGCAAGCTGCAGTTACCTTGCAAGAGATGTTTGTAAAGCTGGATCAACAGAGAAACACCACATGGCTTGAGGGTTTATTTGCAACCCATCCCCCCTCAGAGGATAGAGTAATAGCGAACCAACAAACCGCCGATCAGTACCCACCAGGAGGGTTTCTTGGTCAAAAACAATATAAAAAAGCGATAGCTAAATTGCTTGAAGATGCTCCTGCCTATGAAGCTATGGAAAGAGGCTATCGCCTTTTAATACGAAATGAGTTTCAAAGAGCATTGGAGATGGCTAGAAAAGCCATCTCCATAGAGCCCGATGAAGGTCATTTTTACAATCTCGAGGGAAAAGTGCTTACAGCGCTTAGAAGATATACA
>JBEIFG010000187.1:0-3033 GCA_040382555.1 Chlamydiales bacterium
GAGGACTGCTTTCAAGAGGTTTTACAGGGGCAAAGTATTTTTGGACAAAAAAAACCTACGTATGCTGTGGGTGCCAGGTATAACGCAGGAAGAGCACCTTATGAATTTTATTTGCATGATGGGGATCAAAAAATTATTGCTCAATTCGAAAATAAAGAAGATATTTTTCATTCAAGAGCCATACATATACTTTCTGCTCAAAATGATGATGGAGAAAGTATCCCTTATACCTCATCGATAGTCCATCAATATTTTGGGGAAGCTCTTAAAAATTTATTCTCTCCCTAGTAAGAGGTGTATGTTTACGAATGTCAAAGGGTTATTGCTGATTCTTTTATTATCTTCAACCACAGAGCTTGCGGCAGAAGATAAATCAAATCCTGTACTTATTGTACATGAAGTAGAGGATCGTGAAGGTATTTGGAAAGCTAAACTCAGATCTAGGGCTTTAATGAAGCTAGATAAAATGCTTGATTGGGCCTTTCCCGTCAAAGATAGATCGTATCATCTCGATAAAAAACAAAAAGGCTTTCAATATGTAAATCAAACTATAGAAATGCTTGAATTTAATAAAGCCTATAGTTTTTTTTCTAAGAAGCGACCGGTGATAAGTATCGTGAGCTCGAATCCAGAGGATATACAAATAACATCTGAGCTTTTCAATAAGATGATCCACCATTCGAAAAATGAGGAATTTTTAGAAAATGCGACAGCAGAAATATTGTGTAAAGTATTAGCATATAGAGACCTTAAAAAGGGGGATATAATTTCTATTCCTGCTGTGTTATCTCCAGGAAATAGAGCAATGGTTGCTTATGAGGTAGATGAAATCTTCTTTTTGGGAGCGGGTATGCCAGCATTTGGCCTGGCTTCAAAAGATGCTCGCGCCAGTTCAATTTTATTATTTCGAGGCACAGATCTATCTTTAGAGTCTAAACAAAGCTGGGCTTCTGTACTCAGTGATTTAGATATTCAAGGGCCAGGTCTCAGTGCTTTTTTGAAAAGTAGAGATCACATTCGTAGTTGGCTATCTTCTCAGGAAAAAGATCATGGGATAAAGCCCCGGGTAATGGGATTTAGTTTAGGAGGGGTGCTGTCTTGCTATACCATGATTCATGAAAGTGATTTAATCTCTGATCATGGGAATTTTGCATTCAATCCTCCTGGAGTATCAGCAGCCATGTATAAATTATGGGAGAACCTGCAGGAAAATAAAAAGCAAGCTTTCAAAGTATTTGCCACTCACGGGGATCTTGTGCCTAAAATTGGTAGAATGATTGGAGAAGCTTATGAGCTTTCTTTAGATTTTTCACTAAGGCCGATAGATGCACACGTTAGACTGATCTTCTGTCAGGCTAACGTGTATCAATTTATAATTGATATAGATAAAGAGAATCAAGCTAGACGCTAAAGGGATTTATATCTGGCAGATACTCCCAGCTCTTGTTCTATTTCCAAAAGACGGTTATATTTTGCAACTCTATCTGTACGGCAAAGAGAGCCTGTTTTAATTTGACCTGCATTTACAGCTACAGCTAAGTCTGCTATCGTGGTATCCTCTGTTTCACCAGATCGGTGAGATAAAATAGAAGCATATCCATGCTGCTTTGCTATTTCGATGGCTTGGAGAGTTTCTGATAAAGTTCCAATTTGGTTAGGTTTTATTAATATGGCGTTGGCCACTTTTTCACGAATTCCTTTTTTTAGGAAGTGAGTATTTGTAACAAAAATATCATCCCCGACAATCTGTACTTTATTAGCAAGCTTTGATGTGAAAAGGTTCCATCCTTTCCAATCATTTTGATCCATTCCATCCTCGATAGAATCTATAGGATAAATGGCGCATAATTTAGCGAGATAATCTACTTGCTCTTCAGACGATCTTGCCTTAAAAGGCTTGCCATGAGCTTTTTTCTTTTTTTCAAGATAGGTATGAGTAGATGGGTCAAAAAATTCAGAAGCAGCACAGTCCAAAGCTAAAGAAAATTGTTTTTCAACTTGATATCCTGCTTTTTGAATGGCTTCAAGAATAGCCTCAATAGCTTCCTCATTAGAATGGATTTGGGGAGCAAAACCACCCTCATCTCCTATAGATGTAGATAATCCTTTATGCTTTAGGACTTTTTTAAGAGTATGGAAGACCTCAACACCAGCTCTTAATGCTTCTGAAAAAGAAGAAAATCCTATCGGACGTATCATGAATTCTTGGAAATCAAGTAGATTATCTGCATGAGCTCCTCCGTTTAAAATATTCATCATGGGGCAGGGCAAAACATGAGCAAAAGCACCCCCGATGTATCTATAGAGGGAAAGGTTAGCAGCAGTAGCTGCTGCTTTAGCTGCGGCAAGAGAGATGCCAAGCAAAGCATTTGCTCCAAACTTGGCTTTATTAGGAGTACCATCTGCTTGTATCATTAAGGTATCAAGAGACAATTGATCGAAAATATACTCTCCAATGAGTAGGTCTGCCAGCGGTCCGTTTACATTAGCCACAGCTTGCTGGACACCCTTTCCAAAATATCTTGTAGGCTCATGATCTCTTAGCTCTAGGGCTTCATGCTCTCCTGTCGAGGCCCCAGAGGGAACGAAGGCATTAGCATAGACGCCACAATCAGTTTCTATAACAACTTTTAAGGTAGGGTTTCCTCTAGAATCCAGTACTTCAAGAGCATGGATATTTTCGATATAAGACATAGGAGTAATCCTTATTTAACGATGACGATGTTCTTCTGATAAACTCGCCATTAAAGCACAGTAGGAGGCAAATCTCAACTCGGAAATAAGACCTTTTTCTACTGCAATGCGCACTTCACATTGGGGCTCTGTTAAATGTTGGCAATTAGGGAATTTACAAGAAGAAGCAAACGGAAAGAATTCAGGATAATAAGCTAAAACTTCGGATTCATCTAAGTCCCATATACCAAAACTTTTTATTCCTGGAGTATCTACACAAAAGCCCCCTCCTTCCACAGCAACTAATTGGGTGGAGGTAGTAGTATGAGATCCTTTATTGGTTTTTCCAACAATATCTCC
>JBEIFG010000188.1:0-2972 GCA_040382555.1 Chlamydiales bacterium
GCACAGGACATCCTTTACCTGCTGCTTCTAAGGCCTGCTGCACCTCAAAAGAGAAGCTTCTTGGGCAAGAAACATGCACTACCATTTTACCCACACGTCGAACAGGTGTAGATATCATCTCTTTTTCGATAGAAGCGCGCAATCCCGTTACATCCGCTCCAGACTTTCTAGCAGCTACTGCCATCAGAGTGAGTATGCAGGAGCCCAGCGCTGCAGCCAGAAGATCTGTAGGAGAAAATGACTCTGCAATACCCCTTTGATCTTTGGGAGCGCAGGTAACAAGTTCTGATGAATTAGCTCCATGCACAATCCGGGTGGATAACTCACCTAAGTATTCGATATCTAACTGAACCATATTTCCCCTCGATAATGTGTACATTGAAATCAGTATTGCTTGGTAATTTCTTTTTATAAAGGAGATTATTTTAGCAAAAAAACCGCTCTCTAATATATATTTTTCCGGAAAAAAAACCAAGGCATCCTTATATGACCTCCGCTATTGAGCTCTTAAATCACGGCGCCAACGTCCTGCGAGGAGTCGTTCGACTTGCCCAGTCCTCCACGGATCTTTTTCAAGATAAGGAGTTATCTGAAAGCACCCGCTATGCCGCAATATTCTCTAAAGCCCTAGGAGTTGGCTTGTCCTTATATGAAACCAGCGCTTACGCCCGCCATGCACCTGCTTTAGAGCATCAGTCTATAAAGTTTATGGCAGAGATAGAATGCATGATCGAATTTGCAGTGCGCGGTGCTATGGTCTTAGACAAAAAATCCCGTTCTAACCATCAACTCACAGATGCTGATTTTTTTAACTTCTGTAAAACGGAACTAGCTCCAATTTCTATGGATATAATTCGCTTAGCGGTTGAAGCATCTATGCAAGAGGAGAAATATTATTTAGAAATGACTCCAGAAGAAAGAGCTAACCATCAAAGACCCATCTTTGACACCGATGGTGATTCAATATATGTGGTGGGTTACCGGCCTGTCGATGAGGAAGAATGCAAAGAAACACTCAGAGTTCAGAGTAAAATAGATACCCTCTTAACAGCCACTAGCTGCGCTCTAGAATGGAATTTTGGGACCTCACTCTCCAACCCTTTTTCAACAAGATTAGATACTCGGGACCTTCCTGTACCACCTCCCCCAGCTCCGGCTCCAGAAAGACCCATCTCACTTCCACAAAGACCTTATATTGTTTCTGAGAGATACCAAAAACTTTTAGCAAAGAAATCGAAGGAAGATCCAAGTGATTTTCTCTCTCTTACTTCTCTTTCCAAAGACTTTCTTAGAGATCCAGTGCTTAAAAAATATACTTGCTCGATTACTGGACTACCTACTCGTTATCCAGTACAAGATCCCACATCCCAAGAAAAGATTATCTATGACGAAATTAACATCCTAAAGCATTTAGATGATCAAAGACAAAATCAACGCCCTGCTACTTCCTTTAAAACAGGCTTTAGTTTGGATGAAAACCAGCTGATTGGAATGAGCAACAAGCAAACTATCATAAATGTAAGACTTCAATCACTACAAAAAAGAATTTTGGCCTCTGATACCAGCCCCGATCTTAAAGGGCTGCCTTTGGAGCCTGGGCAGCAAAAATTTGTAGAACTGGCAAGAAAAGAGGTCGGAGCTGATTTATTTGATAAGGAAGACTTTTAAATAAAAACGCTCGTTATGTACCCATACCTTGTAGCTAGTAAAAAGGTATGGGGATAGAACACGAGGAAAGTCATCTTAGATCAAGCAGCTTTCTTATCACCTAAGTAGTTTAGATTGAACCATGCCTAAAGCCCTTAAGGCCTTGCTTCTTTCGTATATGTTGTCTTCCGTATCAGCGACATCAAAGGCTCCTCTCAGATCGCCCAGATGGTTTATATACTCAGATATATCGCACAAGGCCTGACCACGGCGTTCCTCAGTAGATAAAGCTATCTCTATGGCTCTTGCCACATCCCCAGACTGGGCGACAGCTATTGCAACATACATAGCAGTAGTGCCATGAAAAGATAATTCAGCAGCAGCTAAAGCTTGCTCTATATGGCCTGACTTAGCAGCAGCTAGGGCTACTTTTTGAAAAGCTAGCTCTTTACTATAACCATTTGGCATAGGGTGGATGAGAGCTAAAGCTTCTTCAAGATTCACAGGAGTGGATAGATGAATAGAGATTAAAGCACTTGTTCTAAAGTATTCATCTTGGATCGAGTTTGCAATTTCTTTTGCTTTATCGTAAAAACCGGTGCTAGCGGCGACTTCAGCTAGCTCACTAAGAACTTTATCTTTCTCTCTAAGATCTCTGTCATCGATTAAGCTGGCAATCTCCCACGCTCTTGTGATGTCACCAGATTTAGCTAAATACTTAAGTATACTCACTAAAGCATCACCACGGAAAGTCAATTCCGAGGGTATAAGATTTGCAATCTCTAAACCCCTTTTTAAATTTCCTAACTTAGCGGCCACTTGAGCAATATTACTTAAAGCAAAGCTGTAAATCTCATCACTCTCAATGGTGCGGGCAATCTCTATAGCTCCTTCAACATCTCCGGACTCAGCTAGTATAGAGGCTATTCGGCCGACGGTTTCATACCGAGATACGGTTTCATACCGAGATTCTGAATCCATTATGGAGTGAGAAAGCTCCAGGGCTTGCTTGATATCACCGGCCCGGGCCATGAATGCAGCTATATCCCCCAAGATACTACTTTTTGTTTGATCATTTGTGATTGAGTCTGCAACTTCAACCGCTAGATCTAGATTCTTGGACTTCAACGCGGCGCTAGCTATAAAGCGTAAAGCCCACTCTTTAAAGCGTAAAGCCCACTCTTTCTCGCTTAAATCTTCTATTGAATCACTGATCGCTAAGGCCTTATTCCCATCTCCAAGCTCCGCTATTGCTATTGCTATATCGCCTAAAACAACATTTTTATTATATCCATTAGGCATGGAAAAAGCTATCTCAAGAGCCC
>JBEIFG010000189.1:0-2966 GCA_040382555.1 Chlamydiales bacterium
CTTCCGGTATCATTTGTTGAAAAATTTGCTAAGGCGGCATCTATCTCTCAGCATGCGTGGATGCAAGAAAAACAAAATAACAATTTTCAATTATTTGTCCTTTATCCCATAACCTGCATAGAACTAATTAACGATAAAGCTCATTATTTAGGATATGAAGAACATCCCTTTGATGCCCTAATGATTTTTGATTAATGAATACATTTCAATTTGCAAGTTACTGAAAAGGAAAAATTCTCATAAAAAAATAAATTATCTAATATAAGCTCATTAGGAGCAATTATTATGACAAAAGAACACGATCCACATTACCAAGATGTTTTGAAAATATCAAGAATAGCAGCACACTTAGAGGCTATCCAATCTTTACTAGGCTGGGACCAAGAAACATACATGCCACCATCCGCAATAGAATTTCGCAGCCAGCAGCATGAAATCATCGCTTCGCAGATACACAAACACCAAACAAGCCATGATTTTCAACAGGCTCTTTCAAATCTTATTGATCTGGCAACAGGACAAATCAAAATTCCAAGCTTGTCCAATGCAGGGAAAGCGGCAGCAAGGGAATGGCGACGGGATTACCTAAAAAATACAAAACTGCCCTTATCATTCGTTGAAAAATTCGCTAAGGCAACCTCTATTTCTCAGCATGTATGGATGCAAGCAAAACAGCATAACGATTTTCAATCCTTTGCCCCCCATCTTAAAAACTGTATAGAATTATGTAAGGAAAAGGCCAATTACTTAGGATATGAAGAGCATCCCTACGATGCCCTTTTAGACCTTTATGAACCAGGAATGAAAACATCTATCATATCTCCGATCTTCTCAAAGCTAAAGATTGCCTTAAAAGAATTAATCAAGGAAATTTGTGCTAAAAAAAACCCCTCTTATCCTTTTTTACTAAGAGAATTTCCAGCTGTGCAGCAATTAGAATTTAGCAAAAACATTCTTCAGGCATTTGGATTTTCTAATGAATATAGCAGACTTGATCAATCTGCTCATCCATTTTGTTCTGCCTTGAATCCCTTAGATATAAGAATGACCACCAGGATTGTTAACGGCTATCCTCTATCCAATATTTTTTCTGTGATCCATGAAGCTGGCCATGGAATTTATGAAGCGCAATTAAATATCCATGAATATGGTAGCCCCCTCGGGTCTGCCATTTCTTTAGGAATTCATGAGAGCCAGTCACGTTTTTGGGAAACTTTTATCGGAAAAAGTCATGCTTTTTGGCGTCATTTTTTTCCCATTCTTAATAAAAAATTCCCTCAATCTCTTTCTGATGTAGATCTAAATAACTTTTATTGCGCAATCAATGAAGTACGCCCTTCCTTGATTCGTGTGGAGGCGGATGAGGTCACCTATTGTCTACATGTAATTTTGCGATTTGAAATAGAAATTGGTTTAGTGGAAGGATCGATCCAGGTGGAAGATTTACCTGAAGTCTGGAATGAAAAAATGATCGATTTACTAGGCATTTCCCCTCTATCTGATGCAGTAGGGTGCCTTCAAGATATCCACTGGTCCATGGGAGCTATTGGATACTTTCCTACCTATGCTCTCGGCAATATATACGCAGCCCAAATATTCCAAGCCTTTGAAGAGCACCACTCCAACTGGGAGGAAAGAGTTGGTATGGGAGAATTTTTATTTATTAGAGAGTGGCTTCAAACACATTTACATCAGTATGGTAGAGAATTTACACCTTGTGAAATCATAAAAAAAATTACAGATAATCATCTTGATAGCACCCCTTATATCAAATATTTGAGGGATAAATTCACTCCGATTTACAATTTATAAAAACAGTCAAGCCCTTTTCAGAATTCTGAAAAGGGCTTGACTAAAACTCAAATAGCTATTAAGAATAGCAGCCGATTAACGCTGAGAGAATTGGAAGCGTTTTCTAGCGCCAGCAAGACCGTATTTCGTACGGTCTTTCTTACGGGAATCCCGTGTAAGGAATCCAATTACACGTAAATCTTGCTTTCTTACATCACTCTCAAGAACAAGAGCTCTTGCTATACCTAAACGAGTAGCTACTGCTTGTCCTTCAAGGCCACCACCTCTAACTCTAACAATAATATCATACTGATCTAAGCTGGTATTGCATGTTTTAAAAGGAGCAGCAATGACATCACGCTGAAGTTGAGCTGTAAAATATTCTTCAAATTTTCTGCCATTGATATCCACTTTTCCAGTTCCTGGACGAAGGCGAACAGAAGCTACAGCAGTTTTTCTTCTTCCTATACCTATTTTTTCTTGCATAATTATTATAACCGTTGTCTATGTGTGTTAAATAGAAGCTAATACAGGTTGCTGAGAAGCCATTTCATGATTTTCTCCTGCAAATATGCGTAGCTTTTTCATTTGAGCTTCGCTTAATCTTGTTTTTGGCATCATACCTTTTACAGCGTGACGAATAATGTAGTCAGGTTTTCTTGCCTGCATTACACGATAAGGAATTTCTCTCATACCGCCCATAGAACCTGTATAATAACGGTAAATTTTTTGAGCATCTTTAGCGCCAGTTACAACAATTTTTTCGGCATTCACAATAATTACACCGTCACCTGAGTCAACGTGAGATGTAAATGTTACTTTGTGCTTTCCTCGAAGAATTTTAGCTACTTCCGAAGCGAAGCGACCAAGCGTTTTGCCAGAAGCATCTAAAACGAACCATTTTTTGGATGCTTGAGCTTCTTCTTTCGATAGAAGAACACATGTATTTTTTCTGCTTTGGGTCATGGAATTTAAGCCTTACAGTTTTGTGTTAGTGTATAGATTTAAAATAATGGTGCTAGGATACGTGTTCGGTCTTTTTTTGGGTAGACTTTTTTCAAACCGTTAGAAGGATTTTTTTTAAACACAATAAAACTATTTGAACAAATAAACTTACTAAAGCTTAAATTGAGCCAATCAAAAATAAGATTGAACTAAAATATGAAATAGTCAAG
>JBEIFG010000190.1:0-2949 GCA_040382555.1 Chlamydiales bacterium
ACTTTATGGCGGGCAAGTCCACCTTTATTCGTCAAGTAGCTCTGCTTGCAATACTTGCTCAAATGGGCAGCTTCGTACCAGCTCGCAAAGCTCACATAGGAATCATTGATAAAGTATTTACACGGATAGGGGCAAGTGATAATCTTTCGCGAGGACAATCTACCTTTATGGTAGAAATGACAGAAACCGCGCATATCTTACATAACACTACTTCAAAATCTTTAGTCATTTTAGATGAGATAGGTAGAGGAACAAGTACCTATGATGGCATTTCCATAGCTTGGGCTGTAGCTGAATACCTACTTACCACTCCTGGTAAGACACCTAAAACCCTTTTTGCCACGCACTACTGTGAGATGATCGAATTAGAGTCAAAAATTCCAGGGGCATTAAATTATCATATCGCTGTGCACGAATCTGAAAAAGAGATTGTTTTTTTACGTAAAATTGTTCGTGGGGGTACTGATAAAAGCTATGGAATCCATGTAGCTCGGTTAGCAGGTCTTCCTGCGAATGTGATTAAAAAAGCCAAAGAAGTGCTAAAAGCCCTAGAGGAAAAAACAGGTAAAGTCTCTGTGCAACCCAAAAAAGAGAAAGACCTTCAGCAATTAAGTCTTTTTACCTATCAGGATTTTCCAGCTATAGATCCCGACCCTATTCTTACCGAGATCCGTGAGATGGAGCCAAACTCTTTAACTCCTATGGAAGCATTGCAGAAAATTATGGAGTGGAAATCTAGAGTTTAGTGGTATTTAGCGATTAGACTGCCACTTTTCTAGTAGTTGCCAGCCTTGAGTTGCTGCTTTGATTTCTTCAATCACTGAAACTTGGTTTAGCTTTAAATGATCTATTCGGATAAATATTTCTCTTAAAAGGGTTAATTTTTCATCCATGGGGAATTCTTTCTCGAAAAGATATTTACCGAATAAAATCATAGAAGGCTCGATGGTTTTTTTAGGCAAAAATAAATCAAATATCTCACTCAGAGCCTTTGAGCTGACTACCTGAGAGCAAATTAAAAATACCGACAAGCCTACAGCATCTCTTTTAAAATGGGGAATAGCCATGACTTGGTGTAGCACATCCATTTTCTCATAAAAGCCAGGTCTCATTTGCAGTTGCTGAAGCAAGCATTGTCTAAAGTCAGAACTGAAAATGGGCCATATTTTCGCCGCAGCGGAGAGCATCGCATAGCGCTCTTCGATAAACACAAATTCACTACCCCACTCGAGAGCTAATTCGACTACTTTAGCCCTTTGTCTTGGCATTACATTGGCTAAAGTGGCCATTAATGACCCCGATGAGGCTCTGCATTTTAATCCTTGATACAAAGGCCTAGCTATATGCGCTAGAAATTCTCTTTGGTTGGGAGGAACTTGGTTAAGGATAGGAATAAGATCGGAAAGGTTATATTGAAATGGTGCTTGGCAATAAGAGAGAAGCAATGCTTGTATTTGTTTTCGATCCTCTTCTTGAAGCTGAGCTAAAGCCTCAACCACATTCACAATCGATTGAGAGCGATCTACCATTAGACATAGGGGCTTAGCTAAACTCACAATCGTATTTTTTTGATCAGCTGGCAAAGAGACTAAAGCCTTGAGTATATTTAAACTAGCCTCTTCGGAAAAGGAGGGACGATGTAGTGGAGCAAATAAGACAACAAGATTCTCTCTTTCCTCTGGAGACAGTGGGGACAAAAGCAAGATAAGCTCCGGCTTTAGGGATTGGAATCCTAATTGTCTATAATTTTCTAAAGCAAAAAAACCTAAATAAAAAACCGGCAAAAAGTAATCTTTGGATGGAGTATGAATACTCAAGGTTCTTCGAGATTTACTTGGGGGCAGATCAGATATTTTTTCATATCCTGGCAAATAGGAAGCTGTCTGCGAGGTGTACCATTGTTCCATGTAGTAGACGATTTGCTCTTTATCGGTTGGGTTATCTGCTTTTTCAATCAGCAAATTTATAAGATGAACAAAATCATCCAAATCAAGAGGTGCAATGGCAAAAAGGGCCCTTAGAGCTTTGCTAGAAATGCTACCCAAGCCAGGTAATAGCTTTGAATACGCATTCACCACTGGATAAGCAAGCGGTTGAGGGTAAGATACAAGGGTAAAAATGAAGGCAGCTCTTTCGGCAGCAGAAGATGTGTGCAAAGGAAAATTTTCAAGTTGATCTAATACCTGCTTGCGATCACGAGCATCAATGGCTTTAAAAGCCTCAAGCAAAAGCAGCGCGTCTTTTCGCAAGGATAGATCCCACATAGCATGAGTGGCGAAACGAGAAAAATCCTCTACCCCCCTCTCGTCCATCTTTTCTATTTGATCCATTAAAAAATAGCGAACTGATCCACTAGGTATGTTCCTAAGAAAATGTAGGCAACTAAAAAATACTTCTTTTTTACTTGAGGGTATTTTAAGTATTTTTAAAAAAATATAAGCCTTGATGAAACCATCTTTTATCCCATCACACATCTGATGACCTAGTGAGATTATACTGGCTAATTCATCTAAAGGTTTTTTAGAAAGCAAGCCGACTACCTCAGATGCTAAATCATGCCCAGCTTCTTTCACTAAGGGAAAAATATCCTCTAAAATTTGTTTATGCTCTTTATCTTTCATCGGAATCGACAATTTTGACGCCAAGTATACTTTGAATACAGCTTGATACACTTTGTCACACACTTCAGATATCTCAGCTTTTTCCTCTCTTGTTGATAATCTGTGAACTTTCCCGGCTAAGGCTTCTATTTCAGGAGCCATAAAGCAAGCAAACTTGCTTTGAAGAAGCCAAGCGGTAATTTTTGTGATCTTATCCTCACTAGCACTTGAGATCCCTTCCCGAAGGCTATCCACCTTGAGTGCGTAAAGACTAGATAATGTATACGTCGATATATTACATCTTGAAAACGAATTTACCATACCACCTATTGAATTAAAAAAAGCTCAA
>JBEIFG010000191.1:0-2903 GCA_040382555.1 Chlamydiales bacterium
ATTAACATTAATTAAAATTCGCTATTTAATTAACAAAAAAAAATGTATATTTTCCTTTAAATCAGCCTTAAGGAATTTACATGATCATTAAATTATCACAAAAACCTCTTCTCAAATACCCCGATCTATACGTGCTAAGCCACTTAAAAAAAATTCTTGCTCTGACCCTTTTGAGTATTCTTATCTCTTGTCTTTATGTGGATCTTCTACTTTCTGATTGGATCTTGTCCATGCCCCTAAAGTGGCGCTTGGTAATAAAAAATATATCCATATCCTTTAGCCCTGTCTTTGTGATCACCACAGCTCCCGTTTTGTATCTTGTGAATAAATTCTTGTGGAAACAACAAAAAATTGCATCCTTTGCTTATCACATGATCTTTATAGGACCTATCTGTGTGGTGGTATGCAAATGTGTAAAGCATCTATTGCAAAGATGTAGACCTTTAGATTTGATTGCTATGCCATCTGCTGGAATGGGATGGATGTCAGCAGTAAAAAACCCCTCCTTCCCATCCAGCCATGCTTGTATGGCAGGTGCTATTGCTGGGATGCTAGCTTGTTTTTATCCAAAACACTCTTGGAAATTTTTTGCAGCTGCTTTCTTTCTGGCCCTTTGCAGAGTGTTCTGTTTAAAGCACTTTTTAAGTGATGTAATTGCCGGTTTAGTGATAGGTTTAATCGTATCTCAATCGATTCATTTGCTATCCCAAAGAAAACAAATATTACTCTAGAGGAAACGATATGGAAGAGCTCTCAGATCTTATAAAAAAACAAAGGCCAGTATCTAATCCCATAGCTCCTTGGATTCTTTCAAGATGGTCACCAAGAAGTATGAGCGGAGAGCCGTTAACACAAGAAGAAGTGCAAGCTCTTTTTGAAGCAGCAAGATATGCTCCCTCCTCCTACAATGCTCAACCATGGCGATTTGTATTTGCCCTCAAAAATGATCCTGTGTGGGATAAATACCTTGATCTACTTGTGGATTTTAACAAGTCTTGGTGCAAAAATGCTTCCATGCTCGTGATTCTATGTTCGAGAAAAACCTTTGAACATAGTGGAAAACCCTCTCAAACTCATAGCTTTGATGCCGGGGCTGCTTGGATGAATCTAGCACTACAGGGATCCCATCTAGGTCTTGTAGTACATGGGTTACAAGGTCTTGATTATCAAAAAGCAGCTCATCTTGCAGAGGTTCCTAGTGAGTTTCAAGTAGAGGCTATGATTGCTGTAGGCAAAAAAGCACCCAAAGAAAGTCTGCCACCAGATCTTCAAGCCATGGAACAAATTTCCAATAGAAGACCTTTATCAGAAATTGTATTTCACGGGACCTTTAGTCGCTAGTCATAGCATGGGCGGCAATCCATCCTGTCGTCCATGCATTTTGAAAGTTAAATCCACCGGTGATGCCATCTGTATCGATAACTTCTCCTGCAAAATGAAGCCCTGAACATATCTTGCTTTCCATTTTTTTTGCGTCAATCTCGTCCCAGGGAATTCCTCCGCAAGTCACGAATTCTTCTTTATAAGCACTCTTACCCTCGATGATAAGCTCAGTCTGTTTCATTGCTTCTACACATGCATGCAAATCTGATTTCGAAAAGTGTGCCCATACCTTATGTTCAGAAATCTCCAGCGCATCCATCCACTTTTTCCATACATGTTTCGGCAAAAGAAATAATGGAGTAGAATGAATTGGTTTAGATAGTAAAGTCTGCTTATTCGCTAAAAAGCACTCCCTTACTTGATGGTAGGAATATCCGGGGCAAAGGTCCACAATCAACTTAGCCGAGTAGTTCCTTTCTGCTAAAAATCGAGCATTCCAAGCAGAAAGCCTCAAGATAGCTGGCCCGCTCAACCCCCAGTGTGTAAATAGAAGGGGACCCTCGGATTGAAAATCGCTTTGATCTAGCTTTAGTCTTACCTCTGGTAAAGACACTCCACTAAGTCCATTTAGACGTTCATCTATGCAATTAAGAGTAAATAAAGAAGGAACTGGGGGCACGATCTTATGCCCAAGATGCAAAGCAAGGGCGTATGACTTTGGGTGGCCCCCCGTTGCGAGCAATACCTTGTCTGCTTCGCAGATAAGCCCTTCTTTACCCATTAAAGAAAAAGTATCCTCATGTTTTTGGATTTGTAGGATCTCTTTTTCTAGAACCACTTTTACCCCAAGCTCTTTGGCTCTATTCTGAAAACAAGATATAATCGTAGAAGAACTATTTGAGCTTGGAAACATCCTTCCATCTTTTTCTACCTTTAAGTCTACTCCTCTTTCCTGTAACCAGTCGATCATATCTTGCGGCTGGAATGAATAAAAAGCCTGTTTTAGGGGTTGACTGCCCCTGGGATAGCAGGTAGATAATTTTTTAGGATCAAAGCAATGATGCGTTACATTGCATCTTCCCCCCCCAGAAATTTTTACTTTAGCTAGAGGCTGTCTAGTTTTTTCAAAAATAATCACTTCCGCTGCAGGATCTAATTGAGCTGCAATCAAAGCCGAAAAATAACCGGCTGCTCCGCCCCCTATGATGGCAATCCTGAGAATATCTGTAGACATACCGCTTACTCTTTATTCATTTGGCAAGCAGTTTAACAAAAAATTAGAAGGGAAACTACTAAAAGTTCATGTAAACGAACTAGGATAAAAAAATCGAGCAAGCCCTGCTCTTGCCCGACAAACTTAAAATATATGCTTTAAAGGCGCCACTATCGTCGCAACCTAAAAAATTTCAGGGTTAGCAACAGCTAAAATTACTTACGAGCTGCAGCTTTCTTAGCTGTTCTACGTACAGTCTTACGAGCTGTTTTTTTCACTACTCTTTTTTTAGTAGCAGTTTTTGTAGTTTTACGAACAGATTTCTTAGAAGTTGTTCTTTTTTTTGCCATGATAAATTCTCCTTAAT
>JBEIFG010000192.1:0-2847 GCA_040382555.1 Chlamydiales bacterium
TCATGACATCAGGTATTAGCTTAGTTTTTGGGCAGATAGCTTAACACAAGTCTAAATAAAAGTGGTTTTTTATTTTAAGATAATTAGTTATGGCTGTTTGTTTAATAAATTAATTAAAATTTAAAATAAATGATTTTTTTATTTATTTAGATTGAAGACTAGGGAGCTTTTGTAGGCTCCCTAGTTTTAATTTGAAAAAGATTTTATAAGAGAAATTTCAGCATTATGATCAGATAGGGCATCCACAGGATTATTCAGGTCGTTCATAGAAATGGAGGCAGTGAAAATTTCAAATCTTTTGCTCACAGATCTCTTTTTTTGAGTCACAGAAGATTTCCAGAGGAGGGCATAGTCCAAAATTTGGGGTAAAGGGATAAATTTTTTGCTGTCGAGACGGGCTTTCCACCAGAGCTCTGTAAGATCCACATAGGTTTTATTTTTCATGGTGACTTCTTTATAGATTTTGCTGTAGCTATCTTTAAAATGTTCTGTCATGAACTCCTCTGCGGGCTCCTTAGACAAATGAGGGATATTCAAGTCGCCACAAAGAACCACCGCATGCTCAGAGGTGGATAAATGATTTTTTTGCATTTCTTGGACGATTTGCTGGAGTTGTTTTTTTCGATACTCAGGACCTGGAGCTTGGTCAAAAGCCTCAAGATGAGTGGTATATATGTGAGCAAATTCTTCACCTCCCTTAGAGATTTTGCAATGAAAAAAGCCTCTTTTCATATAGTCTGAGCTATCTTCAAATGCTTGATACCTTGGTTGATCTAAGGGGATTTTACTTGCTACAAATAAGCCGCTACCTAGTCCTGCACTCTCCTTGGAAAAACCAAAGTGCTTTGCGCCAATTTGAGTGTAAAAATGGGAGTACTTGTTTTTGAGCAGCTCGTATAGCCGATCTGCCGATTGTTCTTCGAAGACTTCTTGTAGGCAAACTATATCTGCATCAAGCTGTAGAATACGGTCTGCTACTTTTTCCACTCTCAAATGCCAAGGGGTGACCCCACCATAAAGCAAAGGTAAGTGGCCTGGCAAAAAACATACGTTAAAATTCAGCAGGGTAAAAGAGTCATCTTTCTTAGTTAAAAGTTTGTTTTTTGCATCCCCTAAGCGGTGATGAAATTCTGTTTGAGGCTGCTGTGCGATTTCAGATTTTAAGGTGTCAATTTTTCTTTGGTACATCAAAGGGAACCATTGAGAATTTATGCTGTTAGCCAGCTGCGAAACACTGTGCCATTGCGAAGTATTTAGCTCTTTACCTTTTGCTACCTCTAAAAAAGAGATCATGCCGAAAGGGATCTGAGGGGTATTGGAAAGCTTTTCGAAAAGATGGCTTTGGATGGTTAAAAAGCCTTTTTCTGCCGCTTGTTGAGCTTCTTTGGGGGCTTGTAAAATAGAGAGGCTTCTAAGTGTAATCATTCTTTCTAAAAGTACTTTGCCAATTTGGTCCCAGTGCCCAATGGTATTTTCATAATTTCTGTGCTGGGGACTCACTTCTGCAAATTTGAAAGATTCTTTATCAAACCAGGATAAAGTATCGGAAACATACTGGGATACCTGCTCTTCGGTAGTAGGAAAAGAATTCATCAACCGTAAAGCAAGAGGAGAGAGCTGTTGAGTTTCTTTTTTGTGATATAAAAAAGCGCAGCTGACCGTGAGTGCAACGAGCACAGAAGAAATAAATAATTTTTTATTAAGAGGTTTCATAGCGGCTCCAGGAAGGAAGTTGTATAGGGAACAGCCCTAAAGCCGCAGGATATAAAATTAATTTAAATTTTTTCTATCAATAACTGTAAATTTTTTTCTTCTTTATCCTTAAGCGCTAGCCGAACTTTCATGAAATCTTCGGGTATGGAAACAGTCTTTTCTTCTTCGAAAGCTTCAATGGTTTTTTCCACTTCCTCTATTGAGTTTTTAAAAGTATGATTATATGAAATGTCTAAGCATTTCTCCGACTCAGTTAGATCAAAGGCATATTTTACAGAAAGGTAAATATCCTCAAGATCTAGCTTTAGTTCTATTTTTGAAGCATAAGTGCTTTCTAGGCCAAGATTTAGAGCGTGCGCTAAGGAGTTATTATGCTGTGTACCATACTTTCTTATCGGAATCGGAGCTATAGCCCCTTGATGCAGGCACTCAATGATTCTAAAGACTTTTCTTTCTAACTCTACCCGCTCTTTGGGTTTTAAGTCTTCTAAAGAGCCTCCTTCGAAAAATAAATAATGCTCCCTGATTAAATTATAGATTTCATCCGCTTGGGTTTCTTGGCTGTCAGGAGGTAATAAAGGGGTAATTTCATCCTCTATGTCATCGCTTGGTGCTAACCCATATTGCTTTCCATTGACAATAAGGGCTCTAGGGGAGCCTCTTTCTAAAGAAGTTCTTAAGATGTCGTTGCTTAAAGCGGCGACAATCTTTTCTTTTGCTTGATTGAGTAAATTATCAAACTCTTTCTTGGAAGTATTTTCAACAAGCGCTCTTTGAAGCAACTGTGATGGACTATCAGTCATCTTAAATGGTATAAATACTTCCTCAGCTTCTACTAGATTTTGATAATGCTGCAGGGATGTATTACTGCTTTTTAAATCAGTAAATCCTTCAAAAACAGGCTTGCGAGTTACATATTTTTTACTATGGATTAGTTCCTTAGCTCCAACTATGGGTATGGACATATCGACTGTTTTTTTGGGGATAGTATTTATCCAGTTAAGAGGATTGCTGACTTTGTAAGCAAAGGTTAAAGCATTTTTAACAGGGGAAAAAGACCGTTTTGCTATGGATTGAAAGAATGCTACTGCTAATCTTGCTACGGCTGCTATGCAGCCTAGGATTGCAGCCCCA
>JBEIFG010000193.1:0-2839 GCA_040382555.1 Chlamydiales bacterium
AGTCCAACGATGAAAATTTCCACTTTTTGCTCCTTCGCTAATACTTGCTCTAAGAAAAGTATTTACTTTTCACAATAAAGATATACTGTTGTATTAGTAAATACAACGGCAAAGCGCCCTAATTTTGCTGAAGTCATCTGTATCAGACACGGGAAGGTCGGTTAAAATGCAAGGCTTTGGTGCACTATTATTTTTATGGGGAATGTTAGATTTTATAATGAGTCAGTCTGGCGTTGATGTTTACTACGACTGGCTGGGTATTTGGCTACCAGATTTAATCTATGATTATTCACATTGGATGGCTATGGCTCTAGGGCTTACATTAGTTGGAGCTGGACAGAAGAAATAGGCACTAAGACTTTAATACTCCACTTCTATTTAACCTTCCTTGTCTCCCATTGTTTCATTAGAAAAGCTGTTTACCATCTCTCTTATTTCTTCAAACAGGTCGAGAATCTCATTTTCCTGTAACTCTTAATCACCAGGTCGAGGGTTCGAGTTCCTTTCAATCCACGCGATCTACGCATGATTTCTATGTAATTCCTTCCTATTCTACTTTGTTATTAGATTGGTCTAAAACTTTGTCTAATATCCACCCTGCTTTTTTAGTGTGCTTGCAGACGCTTGCCTATCCATCACTTTTTCTTTCCAAAAAAAATCACAAATAGGCAAGGGCTCATCACATTTTTTACTTGGGCCCGTTGGCCTCTAGCCATTTACGAGCTGGTCCAGATAATGCACTAACAGGAAGATCTGTTGTGCCATCCAATATCGCAAACAATAAAATCCAAGATTCATCGTCTGAATTCCTATTTTTGGTTAGAAAGTTATTTTCATCATAAGACAAACCCGGCAGCTTACGTTGTTTAGTTAAGATAGTCCACCAACTCATTTTTCGTCTCCTTTGTAGTCACCCATGGGAAGAAATTGAACATAACACACTTTTGAAAAAAGGTATAGAGGCAGCGCTAGCACCCTGAGCCTGATCACTTGGTATGTGATTGAAATCGTTTTCTACTTTACAAAAGATAAACGAACATTAAGAGACATATTAGTGAAAACCCTGGTAATCAACGAGTCTTAAGCTTAATTTCTTCCACCCAAATGTTAATAGTGCTACTCTCGATATCATTTTCTAAGTTCTTGTGAACAAGACTTTGGTCAGTTTAATTCAGTGTTTTTGATTTGCAAAAAAATAAACCGCGTAACCTGATTAGCTATTTCCCTGAATAATAACTATTGCAAGCGCGGGAAAGAAGAAAAGCGATTGGCGCTGATGACAGCGATATTAAAAATATGTATTGCCACAATGGCATTGAGGATGGGTCTAACGTGTTAGCGGGGGATTGTTCTATCGTATCAACAGGAGCATCCATTAAAGGTTCTTCAAATAATCCCTCATCCGAGACTGTCTCAGACTCAGCGGCTGATCCAAAACTAGGCAAAGTGATTCTTGGCGTGGTACGGATGAAAAGTAATAATTGAACCCCCATCATCGCAATTACAGTAATACGGGCTAGTTGCCTCGGTCCGGTGGCTCGGAAAATTGCAATCATTGCGATCAAACTGATGATGGTCCAAAAAAGTCCAGATCGCCAATTCTGATCAAGATTTTCCATCTTTAGGTATTGAAAATTAAAATAAAAGTTGGGAACAGAAAAGAGAGAGGTCATACCTTGCAAGAAAGTCATAAGTGCAGACAGCCCAGCGAGAGAAAGACCAATAATTGCCGAGGTTGGTAGGCGATCAAAAAGTGTTGAGGTACCAAAGCTTCTTTTCATTTTCATAACTTAACCCCCACACCTGGACTATCATCATCATCGATCTGCAGATTCCTCTCGATCAATCCATGACCCTCCGCAGGTACCGCTTCGGCTTGAGCTAGTAAATTAGCACCGCGATACTCAGCGCAAAGCTCTCTGTACTCTGCCTCTAACTGCCACATTGCAGCGACAAGAGACTCTTTTTGAATACGTAATTTTTCTGGAGTCATTTCACCTCGTCCTGGAATCATTCTTGACTTCGTAAGTCTTTTTATTTTTTTAGTAGCTCGCTTGACCCCACGACGTGCTCTATCTAATTGCACCTCAACTTCAGCATGATTGAAGTAAGACAAAGCGGAAGCACTTAAAACAAATGTCATTTGAACCATAAAGAAAAGAAGAGTTCCAAATGCAGTAAGTGAAAGGCCAAATGAGAAGGGAACTGCTTGGACAGAATCACTTCGTACTGCAGAGAGTAACAAAATCACGATGGTAACAAAAAATGCCAATATAGTTATTCCCCATATTTGCCATCTCGGTTGAGGATTGACTCTATCCGCCTGCATTTTTAAGGTTAGGCCAATGATGTGAGCACAAATTATACTAAGGAAGGAAAAACTGGCTGTTATTAGGAAACCCTTTACACCCGCATCGTTAAGAATCTTTTCAACAGCCGGCTTAGTGACAAGAAATTCACCCACCGCAAGCATGCTAATCGCTGCCCAGTAAAGCGGTAGTGAGACCACTCTAGTCCGGGCCGCTTTACCAATTGGATTTTCATTTACAAGACCATGCTTTTCTTCTAAAAACTTTTTGATCAAATCTTCATAGTTTGAGCGCTCTGCTTCCAACTGGGTAATTTCATATGCTTGAGCCGATTTATTAGCGCGATCCTCATCGGTGAGAGTTACGGACTGACCTTGGTAAATACGAAGTTGAGACTGAAGCTCCTGAATTTTCTTAGAGTAAGCAGCATGTAATTTATCCAAGTAGGGAACAGGGGTAGTACCCCAAGTCTCATGAGGGTGATTAGATTTACCGTGAAACTTGCCCTTTCTGCGCGCGCGCCGTAAGGC
>JBEIFG010000194.1:0-2831 GCA_040382555.1 Chlamydiales bacterium
ACATTCAAAAGAATGCTTTTTTTGAAGATCGCTTTCTTGACCATCTTCAAAGAATTATCTCTCAAGATCACACCTACTGCGTAAATCCTAAAGATCCTCCTTCGATGATGAATGAGGAACAAAAAAGAGCTGTTCATCTAGCTTTAACCTCTCAGTTATGTTGTATAGTAGGTGGTCCAGGAACTGGTAAAACATTTACGGCCTCTGAAATAGTGCATCAATTTTTGTTTCATTTTCAAAAAAATCATTCTCGATTACCTAAAATTTTGCTAACAGCGCCCACTGGCAAAGCAGCGATGCATCTAGAAAAAAATGTAAGAAAAAATTCCTCTTTATCCCTAGAAATGATTTCAGGAACTCTTCATATGCTATTATCCATCAAGTCTTCAGAAGATATGATGAAAAGCGCCGCTCCCTTATTTGCGGACCTCATCATAGTAGACGAGGCATCTATGATCGATAGTAGGTTATTTTCCTATTTTTTTTCCGCGCTGCAACCTGGTACGAAGGTGATTTTAATGGGGGATAAGGATCAATTACCACCAGTGGAAAGTGGAAGCTTTTTTGCAGATTTAGTGGAGGTTTCTCTTGCCAGTGGGATTGTTCCATGCTGTGAATTAAAAACATGTCTAAGATCTGATAGACAACATATTTTAGCTTTTGCAGAAAGCGTCAATGCCCGAAATTTGAATGCTGCACAAGATATTTTACATCAATCAGAAGGCTCCTTACAACGTTTGTGTATTTTTTCTGGAAATAGATCTTATCGAGACGCTTTAGAGGATTTATGGAAAATTTGTAAAGATAAGTTTCTTAGTGTAGAGCCATCTGAAAATGAGCCCTCACAACTTCTTGAATTTTTTGATCAATTTAGAATTTTAAGCTGCGTTAGAAAAGGACCTTTGGGTGTAGATGCGATCAATCGTTATCTTTATAAACGCTGCTTAGCGCAGCAGCCGGTTCGAGAAGTTTGTGCTCTTCCCATTTTGATTACGCGAAATCAATATGATCTCAATCTTTTTAATGGGGATGTGGGTGTTTTGGTTAAAAAAAAATCCGGAGAAAAATACTTGAGCATGGAAGATGAGGCATATTTTTACGACAAAGCCCATGGATCTTATAGAAAAATACCAGCTTTAATGTTGCCTCCATTTGAATATGCGTTTTGTTTATCAGTTCACAAAAGCCAAGGAAGTGAATATAAAGAGGTTCTTATACTAGCTACAGACTCTTCTGAAACTTTTGGTAAAGAAGTTTTGTATACCGCTATTACCAGAGCCAAAGAGACGGTATACATTGATATTACCGAAGATATCTTATCTTCTCTTGTAACGAGAAGCTCTAGAAAAATATCGGGAATTTATGCAAGACTTACTTCATAGGGGGACTTATGAAACAATTGCTTTTTTTTATCTGGGGATGTCTTTTATCTGTCTCTTTGGGTTCCATAAACTCTCATGCATCCTCAGAAAAATCGCTGGTAAAAAGCACGTCCATATCACAGAAACTGGATGAAGTAGTTCGAGAATTCGAAGGAAATACTAATATAGGCATCCTTGTGATTTCCGCTCAAGATGGGAGGTGTGTGTATAAAAAAAATGAAGAAAAGCTATTTGTGCCTGCAAGTTGTATGAAAATCTTTACAGCTGCAGCCGCATTAGCCTACCTTGGACCAAGTTATCAGTTTTCTACCGCGCTATACACAGATAGTAGGTATACTGAAAGCCGCATTGGTCATTTGTTTTTAAAAGGTTCTGGAAACCCAGAGTTTAAGGTAAGTGAGCTTGATGATTTAGCCTCTGAACTTATTAATAAAGGCATTCAACATATTGACGGTGATATTATTGTGGATGCCAGTGATTTTGATCATGAGTTAAAAGGGCCAGGTTGGATGTGGGATGATGAACCCAAATATTGGAATGTACCTATCAGTGCCTTAGTGGTAAATCACGGATGCATGCAGGTTTGTATATTGCCAAGCCAGGATAAACAGTCTGTAAGAGCATATGGATATCCAAAAAATCAATTCGTTCAGTTAGAAAATTTCGTAAAAATTTCCTCTAATGAAATCGCCAAAGTACATTGTAATAGAACCTTTGAGAAAAATAAGAATCTATTGAGAATTTATGGTGAGGTGCATGCATCTTCAGAACCCATTACTCAAATGATTTCAGTGGATCAACCTCATCTTTTCACAGGTTTCGTTTTGAAGGAGATCCTGGCAAGAAAAGGAGTCTCTTGCAGGGGTTCGGTGAAGCAAGGAAAAATTACAAAAAAAGCTGCTTTACTGGCCGAGCATAAGTCCAATTCACTTTCCTCCATTTTAAAAACAATGATGAAAGATTCTGATAATTTATACGCTGACTGTTTATTCAAGAAGTGTGGTCAGAGCTTTTCTCAATCTCAAGGCTCTTGGAGCTCTGGCAGTAGAGCTGTTAGATCCTTTTTATCCGAGAAGGGTATCAATCCCTCGCAAATGGTTTTACTGGATGGATCTGGGATATCAAGATATAACTTAATTTCTGCTGCACAAATGGTAGGATTGCTTGCTGTAATGAAAAAAAGCCCTTTTTCAGAGCATTTTGTATCTTCTCTTTCTGTCTCCGGTGTCGATGGAACATTAAGAGAATCTATGAAAGATAAAGAGCTTAAATCGAGAATTAAAGCTAAAACAGGGTCAATGGCAGGAATAAAAAATATTTGTGGGTATTTACAAGCAAAGGACGGAAAAGAGTATATCTTTTGTATCATACAAAACGGCTTTATTGAGCCCAGAGACGAACAAAAGCTTCTGGAAAAAGAATTCTGTAAAAATCTTATTCATATGTTGA
>JBEIFG010000195.1:0-2808 GCA_040382555.1 Chlamydiales bacterium
CAATTTTCGGCAGGATTCTTGGTCTTGTTTGTGATCATCTTTATATAACCTATGAAGCCATCTGCAAAGCAATCAAATGGCAAGCAGGCTAAATAAGCTTCTCTATCACCACCAGAGGTGTAAAAATTATCGCGCGCTCGTGCTTCTACTTCTCGTTGATGTTGCGTGTCTCTCGGCTTGCCAATTCCTATCAACGCCCAAAGAGTATCACCTAGAGCGATCTTTTCTAATCTCTTTAATCTTGTTTTATGAGACATAAGACCCTCCTTAGCTTGTAATGGTTTCTTCTAGCTTCCTAAGCCGTTGCTCCATATCCTTAAATTCCATAAACTTTAACGTCATGTTTAACATGTCAACCACGACGAGATGCTTGACTGAGTCTGACTGGGCATTATCAAGCAGGCTAAAGGGAGTATCACAGGCTTTTGAAGCTGTCAGTTTCAGTTTATCAAAGGCTTGGTTAACGCTCTCATTTCCCCTTTTTTCTAATTCTTCACGGAAGTGGGATTGATTTAACCAGTCAAATATTTGCTTCGCCGAAACTCCAGACTGTTTAGCAGCAGCCTTAACTGTAGGATTAAGTAGAAGAAATGGGAGAGTATGACGCTGTCGTTTCAAATTGTCTTTTCTCAATCATATAGCTTTTATGATATATTTTACATGGTTTTTTATGTCAAATCGGCATATTTTATATTGATAATTATGTCATATATGCTATCATAAATTTATGAGGTAAACTTATGAAGTCCTATTCTCCTTCAGAAAAGCTTCTTATTGAAGAGATCATGCAAGCTGCTCAAAAAGCAAGAGTAGCGAGTAGAGGTCTTAAGATAGGAGCTCTTATTAAATCTATACGTACACAATTAGGAATGTCGCAAAAGGTTTTAGCTGGACGAGCCGGAGTTCCCCAATCTACAATTTCCCGCATTGAACAAGAAGAAAGAGATGCTAATCTAGCTACCTTGAATAAGATTCTTGCGGCAATTTCATGCGATCTTGTGATTATCCCACTTTTACAAGATTCAATTGAAGCTATTCGGAGAAAGCAAGCAAGGAAAATGGCTGAAAAGCAAGTGCGCTATCTGAAAGGAACGATGAACTTAGAAGATCAGCAACCTGATGCGAAATTTATAGAAGAATTAATAAAGCAAGAAGAACAGCGACTTCTACAGGGACCAAATGCTAAATTATGGGATGAAAATGCCTGAACGTTTTGAATTTCCTGAAGGAGCTACTCCCATAGCCGATTGTAGCGGTCTTATCCCTCTTTGGGTCCATCATTTGCATGATCTCAACCGTGTAGAAGCAGAAAACATTTTGGATGCGCAAAGAAAATACTTTAAAGGAAGAATCGGCGATCCTCAAATCTGGTTTCAAGTCAAAGAACTCAAAGCTATTCATCAGGGCATGTTTGGGAAGGTATGGGAGTGGGCTGGAACGTATAGAAAATCCATAACATCTATTGGTGTTAACCCTAGTTTAATACCCACACAGCTCGCAGAGCTTTGTCTGGAAGTGTCTTATTGGTTTCAATACCCAGTTGAGCTAACTTTTGTTGAGATGGCCGCAAGAGTCCACCATCGTTTAGTTTTTATTCACCCCTTTGAGAACGGCAATGGTCGCTTTTCGCGCTTAATCGCTGATCGTTTTCTCTTGGCTTTCAAATGCCAACATCCTGTATGGCCAAGTCATTTGAATCAGGAGGGGGTTCTCCGCAAAGACTATATCAAAACCCTTAGAAATGCCGATAAAGGCGATTATGAGCCTTTGGTAGGTTTTATGAAAAAGATGGGAGCAAGTGATCCAAACCTTAGTGAACTGATGAAAAATAGCTTTTATCTAGAGTACATGGGCGGAGAAAGAGGACTTGCTATTGTGAAAGCTCTTTTAAGAACTGGAGTCAATCCAAATGACCATGCTCAAAGCGGATATAAGCCCCTACATTTAGCTGTTAAGGCTGGTTTTGAAGAGATTGCTAAACTTTTAGTAGTTTTTGGTGCAGATGTTAATACCATTGATAAAAGCGGTTTGACACCTTTTCAGGTGGCGGTCATGCAAGAAAACAAAGTCCTAGCTGATTTCTTTTTATCAAAAGGAGCAAAGCAACAATCGCCTCCAGGCATAGGCTATGAAAAGTATCATAGGCTATACCGTAAGTAAGGGAATTTGGTTAAAAATTTATGAAAGATATAAGCGATATTCTTGCTAAGCGATTAAAAATGCTTGAGAACCCGTTTTCAAGAGATTGGTTGTCCGATTTTTCTTTTTTTATGGAGTTCGTTCAAACAAACTCTCTCAGTAGCCAGATCATTTCTTAAGTTACAGAAGAAAAAGAAAAGGCTCACGCATCAATTATAAAAAATTTTAGTCTTCTCTTAAAAGATAACGGTTGTGTTGAAAAATTCGACTGAGATTCATGAACTTAGCCGCGCAGCTTGATCCATTCTTTTTTTTCTTAGGCAGCCCTGATCATTTTGTTCATTAGTAAGCATTTCAAGCGGTTTTCCACGACTTGGCGCTCATAAGTTCTTGAGAAGGCTTTCTCTCCGAATATCTTTTTGTAACGAGAGAAGGTGGTTTCTACAAGAGCTCTCCGGCTATAGCCTGTTAGCTTTCCCCAGATAGACCTAGCGATCTTGTCACCACCAAGCGCGCGGATGTCCAAGACAGCTTTGTCTTTATCAAGATCTATGCCGCATTAAGGATATAAAATATATAAGTCTTGATGAATTTGACATTAAAAAAGGCCATGAATACATGTCGGTTTTTACTGATATTGAAACAGGAAGAATCATTCATGCTTTAGAA